>CAZMLP010000070.1:0-2254 GCA_964566745.1 uncultured Verrucomicrobiota bacterium
ACTTGGGGTACGGGGAGCTTGGCTGCTACGGCCAGGAGAAGATCAAGACGCCAAACTTGGACCGTCTCGCCGCCGAGGGCATGCGGTTCACCCAGTTCTACGCGGGCAGCACCGTTTGCGCCCCGTCGCGCGCGACCTTGATGACCGGTCTCCACACAGGTCACGCCTTCATCCGCGGCAACGAGCAACTGCCGCTTCGCCCGCAGGACCTGACGGTGGCCGAGGTGCTTAAAGGGGCGGGCTACAAGACGGCAATTTTCGGAAAATGGGGTTTGGGCAAAGAAGGGACCACCGGTGTGCCCAACCAGAAGGGTTTTGACGAGTGGCTGGGATATCTGGACCAGGTGGAGGCGCACAATTATTACCCCGAGACACTTTGGCGGAACAGTCAAAGGTTCGCTTTCCCGGGGAACATGAATCATCAAAAAAGCGATTATTCCCACAACTGGTTCACTCGTGCCGCCACTAACTTCATCGAGACGTATTACGACAAGCCGCTGTTCCTTTATCTCGCGTACACGATTCCGCATGCGAACAACGAGCTCGGGCAGGTGACCAAGAACGGGATGGAGGTCCCGTCCGACGCTCCGTACACCAACGAGCCGTGGCCGCAAACCGAGAAGAACAAGGCGGCGATGATCACGCTGATGGATCGTGACATAGGGCGGATAGTCGAGGTGTTGCAGGCGCGCAAATTGGAGCGCGACACCTTGGTGATCTTCACGAGTGACAACGGTCCGCACAAAGAGGGTGGAGCGAATCCGGCGTTCTTCAAAAGCGCCGGGCCGCTTCGCGGCATCAAACGGGATCTCTATGAAGGCGGCATTCGAGTGCCGTTTATCGCGTGGTGGCCAGGCCACATCAAACCAGGCTCGGTGAGCGATTCTGTTGGCGCGTTCTGGGATTTTCTGCCGACCGCCGCGGAACTTGCCAAGGCCAAGCCGCCGGAACAAACGGATGGCATTTCTCTCGTGCCGGTGCTGCTCGGCGAGGAGCCCAAACAACGGCACGATTTCCTATACTGGGAATTCCACGAAAACGGCAGCAAGCAAGCCGTGCGCATGGGCGATTGGAAGGCAGTGCGTTTGGAGCCGGGCAAGCCGCTGGAGCTTTACAACCTCAAGAACGACGCGAGCGAGACGAATAACATCGCGGCCAGCCAACCGGCAATTGTCGCGAGAATTGAAGGCTATTTGAAGACCGCGCGCACGGAATCCGAGACGTGGCCGCTCAAATCGCCACCGCCGCCGAAAACAGTAAACCCCTGACAACGGTTTGCTGGTGATTGAAAACGCCACTGGTCAAAAACTGCCGGGCTGAAACGGAGACGCACCCCAAGTGGGTGTTTGGCGCCCCGAATTAAAAATCCACCCTCACCCGGTAAAACCGGGCGGCGCTGTTCGTGCCCGGATCGGTGACTTGCATGACATTTCCCGAGCCATTGGTGCTCACCAAAGTGCTCCACACGGGCGGGAAATTGGTGGTGAACTCCACGCGATTGGTCCGGTTCGCCACACTGTTCCACGAGATTTGCCGCCCGGCGGCGCTGCCGGTGACTTGAACGTTGAGGATGGAAATATCCACGTAGAGCAGGTCGTTGTAGGTGAAATTCGGTGTCAGCAACGGCAGATTCCCGAATTCCGGGGCAATGCCGGTCGCGTTGACGATCACATTGGTTTGGTTCGCGCCACTGAATTTGGTGAACCAGTCCAGCGCGGTGAAATCACCCACCACATGGCCAAACACTGTGAAACCGCCGTCGACATTGTCCAGCGCGGCGTTGTCTTTCAGGTTAAAGAACCATTGCGATCCGGCGGAGTTGGTTTGCCCGCCGATCCGCGCCATCGCGATGGTGCCGCGCGTGTTGCTGAACGTTCGCCCGACACTGTACTCGTTAGTGATAAATCCGAACACCGGGATGGGCACGATTTGCAGGGTGCCGGAATTATTGACGACGTGATAGCGGCCGGCCTGAATTACAAAATTAGGATCACACCTTTGAATGAAAAGTCCATCGTACGCGCCGGTGCCCACATATTCGAGGAAGTTGGCCGCGGTGACCGGTTTGTCCTGGTCGTACAGTTCGACCTCAATGTTGCCGAAAACGGTGCGGAATTGGGCCAACGTGCCCGCCCGGGATTGGAACGTGGTGGTGGCGAGCAACAGGGACAACGCGAGAGACGGGAATCTTTTCATGCAAAAGCAGGTTATTTCTTGGCGGAGGCGAGAAGTTTTTTGCGAAGGAGTCCGTTGG
>CAZMLP010000071.1:0-4298 GCA_964566745.1 uncultured Verrucomicrobiota bacterium
GGCGCGCGAAACCGGTCATAGGTTCAAATGGCGGGGCGACCCTCCATTTTATCAGACGTTTTCCAGGGTCATTTGGTTACGACAGCCGTCCTGGTGTTTCGAAATCAAAAGGAGCCGGGGCGTTTCCATAAATAGCGCAGACGCGTGATGGCAGCAACGGCGAGCCGCGCCGTCCGAATCTTCCCGGAAAAGCCAATCTTTCAACGGACCTCGGAAAACAGAACAACAGAATGGTTTTTTCGCTTCACGAAGGCGCGCGAGGTCCCTGCCACAAGAAGTCACATTCGTAATTGAACCGGCATAGAACCGGGCGGGACGCGCGGTCCCGCCCGGTGAAGGATTGCCAGACGTTCTTGGACGTCACGGAAGGGAACGAAGGCGGAAGAACTGGGCGCCCGCGCCGCTGTCGAGCAAAATGCCAAGTTGTCCTCCCACAGTCACGGGCGTGGCGGTGACGGCGGTCCAATTGGTGGCGGCGGCAGAGGCCCCCGCTTCCAGTACCCAATTGGTTCCCAAGCCAGCCGGCAAGGAGACGAACACCTTGGGCGCGATGTCCACGAACGGGCTGGCCGAGACGGAAATGCTCACGGCGATACCGTGCGGCGAAAGTGCCGTGTTGGCCGTCTTATTGGCGATGTCGTTGCCGCCGATGAAGACGGTATAGTCCCCCGCCGCGAGCGAAAATGTCCCGGTGACTGAACCGCCGGCAGCCGTGGAGGAGGCCGACCCCTTGTAAACGAAACTGCTCAATTGGCTGAAGTCACCAGACAGATCGCCATCACCGCCGATCTTCCAGTCCCCGAGGGCGTTCCAACTCCCGTCCGTGGGGCTGGGGTCGGTGGCCTGTGGATTGAGATTCTGCTGGACCCACCAAGTTCGCCAGGCAACGGAGGCATCACTGAAATCGTGGTCGGCGCTCGGCGCGTTGGTCGTTTGACTGGCGGCAAACGGCGCAACGGCGGCGAGTCCCGAGTAAACGGAAAAGGCCGGGGTGAATCCTCCGAGCGAGTTGGTGGTGGCGTGGGGGTTGGCGGACACCGTCAAGTTCACATAGGCGGCCTTGTCCAAATGGAAGCGGAAGGCGCGACCGCGATGGCTGTCCCCCAAGACGCCGTCGGCGGCGTCCGCCCAGCCATAATTGCCGGTGACGGTCTGGTTGGTGATGGTCAAGGTTCCGTTGGTCTGTCCGGAATATGACCCCAAATCCCGGCCGCTGTAGGAGATGTGCGCGAGCGCCGAGTTTTCGGCCAGCAGGCAGGCGGCAACTGCCGCCAATCCAAAAGCCAGCCGGGTTTTGGCGCCAAGGCCATATCGATTAGTCGTTGTTTTCATACGGGTTGTTTCAATCTGAGTTTTCTGATGTTTTTGTAGGTTCTGCTTGCCACGAAATTCAGGATTGTGCCGCCGGCCGGCCGGGAGGCTTTCAAGGCGCCTTGCGGACGCGGTAAAAGCGGTCCGGGGTGGTGGCATTGCTGTCCGCGACCCACCGCAACTCGCTGCGGGAGGATCCGACAATGTTGGTGACAGTGACCCAGTTCGTCCCGGGCATCACGGGGCTGCTTTCCACAACGTAGTCCGTGGACCCGGGAAGGCCGAACCGGGCGATGGCGAGGTGGTTGCTCACGGAGAAATCCCCGAGGCTCAAGCCGGCCTGGAGATAAAAATAAGTGACGGCGGACGGACTCTGAACCGGGCCGTTGAGGGAGGTGTCTATGAGTTGAAGGCCCACCGTGTATAATCCGGGTTTGTCCAAAGTGAAACGGCGTCCATGAATATGCCCGTACGGGTCGGCGGACGGATCGGAGGGGTCTCCCTCGCTCAAGTTGAAGTGGCTGGCGCCGTTGGTGACGCCCACCGGCAAACTGAGCATCACAAACGGACTTCCGGGGTCATCTATCTCATTCCAGACTTTCAAGGTCCCGCCGGGCGGTCCTTGCAGCGAGACGAATTTCAGCTCGACATAAGTTCCGGGCGACGCCGCGTAAGGACTGGGTCCGCCGGTAAAAATGGTGGCGGGCAAGGCGACGAAGGTGGTGGCGGTTTGGTAAAGGCCCGGATACAGGTCCGGGATATTGTCGTCGAAATAAATGCACGCGGGCGATCCCGCAAAACCGCCATAGGAGTTGGTGTCCCACACGTCACCATTTTGGAACCATAGCGGCGCGCCCGGTCCCGGGCTGACGATGCCCGCGTAAATGTGGCCGTGTTGCGCCACAACCGGCATGCCTGCAAGCCAACCGATGGCCAGAAACAGGGTGGCGAGGATGCGATGGAACACCGGATTTGAGGCATTCATGGATTGCCCTTGGGATTAACAAACCGGTTGCCCGGGGTGGTTAATTTTGGCTGCACAAGCGTCCATCCCAGGCCCTGCGTGTGGCCGTCCAGATAAAGATAATTCGCGCCGCCCGAATGCCGCCGCACAATCACCTGGCTGGCAAACGCCTTCGGCAGATAGCCGTCCCCGTCCACCGCGCTGCCGGCGAAGTGGAAGTGATCCTGGTTCAGCAGATCCTCGGACGACTCTGTCATCCAAAGCGTGTCGGACGGGCCGGGCACCTGGGTTTTGAAGGCCACCGGCACGGGATTGCCGGGCAGAGTGACGTAATTCAGAAGAAAGTCATTGGCCGCGAAACTGTACAACCGGCCGGAGCCGCGCTTCTCGACCGGGCAGAGAAAGACGTTCGTGGCGCCGCCGAGATTGGTCGCCGACACGGTGTAACTCAAATAGGCAGGCAGCGAGGCCACCCACGATATTCCCCTGGGCACATGGGACGACTCCGGGAGGCGATCATTATTGTCCTCGGAATACATCACGGTGGCCAGCCCGATCTGGCGGAGGTTGTTCAGGCATTTGGTGGCCTTGGCGCGCTGGTTGGCGCCGCTCAACGCGGGCAAAAGCATCCCCGCCAAAATTGCAATAATCGCGATCACGACGAGCAGTTCGATCAGAGTAAATCCACGTTTCATAGGCCGACCCGGACAACGGACGCAATTCGCCCGCGAAGGAAGAGAATCAGGAAGACTCCGCCGCGCAGCCGCAAGGCGAGCGCGACAACCCGCCGGTCAAAGGCGGATTGCTAGCGGAATGGAATTACGCGCACCGGGGAGGTGGCGTCAGAGGCGCATGGAAACGCGCCGGAGAAGAGAAGCGAGCGACGAAGACCGGCGACAAGGGTTGGGGCGGAAACAGAGCGATCACGCCAGCCACCAAAGAGACGTCGAACTTGACACCGGCTTTCGCGACGTCCTGTTTCTTCTCGGCCGCCTTGCCGGCCTTGACGATTTTGCAAAGGGTGCAGGGATGCTGGCCGTCAAAGGTCTTCGTCAAGGCACTGCGGAGCGTTGAGCCTTGGGAATAATTGACGATCATGCCGGTCCACGCCACCGATTGCAGAAACGCCCAATGCAAGCCCAAGGTAAGGACCAACATGAGAGATGTGACTGATCGAATGGCAAGACTCACCGCAGGAAAGCCTAAAAGAAACCGGGGCCGCGTCAAACCAAATTGTCTGAAAATAGACGGCGCGGCGAGGACCTTCGCGGCGATCGAGGAGCGGGCGCGATGTTTTCCCCTTCCCGCACTCCCGCTCGCGCGCTAATTTCCGCGCATGAGTTTGACCGCCAATGCTGTTGTTCCTGACGCCACCGGCCATTTTGGCCCGTACGGCGGCCGCTTCGTGCCCGAGACCTTGATGCATCCGCTCCAAGAGCTGGAGGCGGAATACGGGCGGGCGCAGAAAGATCCGGCGTTCCAGCAGGAACTGCAATATTACTTGCGGGAGTTTGCCGGCCGGCCGACCTCTCTCTATCACGCGGAACGGCTCACGAAGGAACTGGGCGGCGCGAAGATTTACCTGAAGCGGGAGGACTTGCTCCACACTGGCGCGCACAAGATCACCAACTGCCTGGGCCAGGTATTGCTCGCCCGCCGCATGGGCAAGACGCGCGTGATCGCCGAGACCGGCGCCGGCCAGCATGGCGTGGCGACGGCGACCGTGGCCGCGATGTTCGGCCTGAAGGCGGTGATTTACATGGGCGCGGTGGATTGCGAGCGCCAGGCGTTGAATGTCTTTCGCATGAAGATGCTCGGCGCGGAGGTCGTGCCCGTGAGCGCGGGCCAAAAGACGCTGAAGGAGGCGATCAACGAGGCGATGCGCGACTGGGTCGCAACCTGCGAGACCACATTCTACTGCATCGGCACGGTGGCGGGCCCGCATCCCTATCCTGCCATGGTGCGCGATTTCCAGTCGATCATCGGGCGCGAGACGCGCGAGCAGATGCAAAACGCCGAAGGC
>CAZMLP010000072.1:0-6509 GCA_964566745.1 uncultured Verrucomicrobiota bacterium
AGCATGCCCGAGATTTTGACATCCTGCCGGCCCAGCCAGATCTTTTCCCGCGGCTCGTCGATCCAAAGACCATTCAACAACGGCTGACGGAGCGTCACACCGACGGTCGAGACATACTGGTTGGTCCGGCGTATGCCGTCCGGCGGAAAAAGCGCCGCCGACGAGGGCTGGGACATGAAATCCGTTTTGCCCGTGATGTCATTCGCCACGCCGTGAAAATTATAGGTCAAACCGCTCGGCAGGTAGCCAATGATGCCCGCGCCGACGGAGTCCGTGGTCAACTCATACGGCGCGTCGATGTTCACCTTTTTCGGGTCGAACATCCCCGGCTGGTTGAGATAATCCTCCGCGACACGCGCCTGGAACACCGGCTCGTACACCCCGTAGGTGGCGGCCAGATTGAATTGGGCTATCGCCGGGGACAGCCGCTCAATTTGCACGCTGAAATTGTGCTCCAGCGCCATCCGGACACATTGGTCCAGCGTGAGCACATGGTTTGTGTCCGCTTGCGAGCGGTTCAGGACCAGTACCAGCAACACAACCCACCCAAACGGGCGCAAATTCATCAACGGCGCAAAAGCTAAACGATTCATCCAGTGTCAAATGACATTCAAGCAACATCCACCCCCGACTCCAAACCGCAAAATGAAAGCGCGGGAAGTCGAAGGATTGATGTTGATACGGCAATCGCCGGATCAAAACAAGCAGAGATCGCGCCACTCTGCGCGTGCGCAACCATTTCCGCCGGAAGAGAATCCGCGCATGCTGATAGGGATCACGGCAGCGGATAACGTCCGCGCAGAAGGTGGTAATGAACTGGCCAGTCCGCTCGCGTGACCACTTTTGACGAGAACTTGACCCCTCTCCGTGCGACAGGCAGGTTGCTTGGTCGAAGCTGGCGGGGAAACGCCGCCCTCAGTGATCGCAGATCCATTTCAAGTCATCGCGCAAACTCCCGCTGTGCAAGCACTCCGGCGGCGTGTGGAGCCGGGCGGCGCCTTGTCTCTCACCGGCGTCAGTTCGGGAGCGCAACCGTTCCTCGCCGCGCTGATTCACAAACTTTTCCCGGACCGCCCGGTCGTGGCGATCACCGGGGGCCTCAAGGCACAGGAAGGTTTCCAGCAGGATTTGGAAACCTGGCTCGGACTTGGCCGCAAGGAATCGTCCGAGTCATCCGGCTCTCCCGGCGCCACCAATCAATCACTTGCGCGCCCGCTCTTTTTCCCCGCGTGGGAAGTTTTACCCCACGAATCCAAGCTGCCCCATGCCGATGTGGTGAGCGAGCGGCTGGAAACACTGGTCGCGCTCACTCAACACGCCGCGCGGGAAATGTCCGCCGGGCCCGCGCCTCTGGTGGTGACCACTTCCATCGCGCTGCTCCAAAAAACATTTCCGGCGGCGACACTTTCCAGTCACACCCGCCAGCTTCAAAAAGGCGACCGGCACGAACCACTCGACTTGGTGGAGTGGCTGGAGGATTTAGGCTACGAGCCCGAGGCGCAGGTCACGCAGAAAGGCGACATCGCCCTCCGGGGCGGCATCCTCGATATCTATCCGTTGACGAGTCCCTGGCCGGTGCGTCTTGAATTCTTCGGTGACGAACTGGAGTCGCTCCGTTACTTCGACCCCGTCACGCAAGTCTCCCGCGAGGAGATTTTACAAGTCACTTTGCCGCCGGGCGGGGAAATCGGCATCTTGAAGCGAACCGTCGAAGGCAAAGGCAACGGACCCGGCTTGCTCGCCAGTTTGCTGGACTATCTCCCGGGCAACACGGTTTTTCTGCTTTGCGACCCGGACTCGCTCAACGTCCAAATAGAGAAATACCAGGAGCAAATCCCGCCGGGTGATCCATTCCATCTCGCTTGGGAGGACCTGCTCGCGGATTGGGAATCTCGAAAATCCTCGACGATTGAGTTGCGGGAACTGGACGAGGTGGGCGCGGTGTTTGAACGGGCCGCAGAAGCGGAAGACGATGGTGTCCCGGAAGAATCCTCGTCACCGGACGGTTTCCCAATCACGATTACCGGGCTGTCCGCTCCCGGTATTCCCGTTCCCCTGCCCTCGCTTGACGCCTATCGGCCCCTCGCGGAGCGCGCGGCGGACCCCCAAATCGCCGAGGCACAACGGCGTGAATTTTTCGCACAACTGCACCGCTGGTTGCGGCAGGATTATCAGGTCCTCGTCTATTGCAATAACGACGGCGAGCGCCAGCGTTTCACTGAGATCTGGGCGGAGTACGGCCTCGCCTCCGCCCCCACAGCCGCGCCGGAACGCAACGCACCCCAGGTGTTTTCCCGCACTTCAGCCACCCTGCTCACCACGCGCATCGGCTCGCTGACGCGCGGCTTTCTCTCGGACGCCGCGAAACTCGTGGTGGTCACCGATGCCGAGATTTTTGGGCGTTACAAGGTGCAACGCCCGCGCCGGCTGAAAGGCCCGCACGCCGCGGCCACACGCTCGGCGCTCGACATCGATTTCACCGAGTTGGAGGAGGGCGATTTCGTCGTTCATTTGCAGCATGGCATCGGGCGTTATCTTGGCTTGCAAGTAATGCCGCTCGGCCTGGGCCGCAAAACGGGCGGCGCGGCGGGTCGCGATCCGGGTTCCAACGAGGGCCAGGAATGCCTGGTGATCGAGTATGCCCCGGGAGAGGGCGACCAGGCCGCGCCGAAGCTTTACGTGCCGGTAACCGAGGCGCACTTGGTGAGCAAATACGTCGGCGCGGGAAAGGCGCGGCCCGTTTTGAACACCCTCGGCGGCACGCGCTGGGCCAAGGCCAAGGCGCATGCCGAGCATGCCGTGCGCGACCTCGCGAGCGAATTGCTTTCCATTCAAGCCGCGCGCGACTCGCAGACGGGTCATTCGTTTGGCGAGGACGCGCCGTGGCAACGCGAGTTTGAGAGCTCGATCCTCTACGAGGAGACGCCGGACCAGCACAAAGCCATTGTGGCGGCGAAGCGGGACATGGAGTCCCCAAAGCCGATGGACCGCCTGATTTGCGGCGATGTCGGTTTTGGCAAAACCGAGGTGGCCATCCGCGCCGCTTTCAAGGCGGTGATGGGCGGCAAACAGGTGGCGATTTTGGTCCCGACCACCGTGCTGGCGCAGCAGCATTACAACACCTTCCGCGAGCGCATGGCAGATTATCCGGTACGCATCGACCTGCTGTCGCGCTTCCGCTCGCGCCGCGAACAGCAAAAAGTGTTGCACGACGTCGCGGCGGGCGCGGTGGACATTGTCGTCGGCACGCACCGCCTGGTGCAAAAGGATGTCTCGTTCAAGGATTTGGGGTTGGTGGTGATCGACGAGGAGCAGCGTTTTGGCGTGTTGCACAAGGAGAAGTTCAAGCTCCTGCGCAAAATGGTGGACGTGCTCACGCTCAGCGCGACGCCGATCCCCCGGACGCTCTACCTCGCGCTCACCGGCGCGCGCGACATGAGCACCATCGAGACGCCGCCGCAGGACCGTCTGCCGGTTGAAACCATTGTCACGCAATACGATGAGCGTGTCATCCGGGACGCCGTCCAGCGCGAGTTGAATCGCGGCGGGCAGGTGTTCTTTCTGCACAATCGCGTGAGCACCATTGACGCGATGGCGCTGAAACTAAAAGCCCTGCTGCCAAAAGCGCGGCTGGTAATCGGTCACGGGCAAATGGACCCGGACGATCTCGAGAAAGTGATGACGCAATTCGTCAATGGCGAGGCGGATGTCCTGCTCTCCACGACGATCATCGAGAGCGGCCTGGACATCCCGAACGCCAACACGATCATTATCGACCGGGCGGATCGTTTTGGCCTGAGCGAGTTGTATCAATTGCGCGGGCGCGTGGGCCGTTACAAGCACCAGGCCTACGCGTATCTCCTGATTCCGCGCCACGCGCGGATGCTTACGGACGCCCGCAAGCGCATCAGCGCCATCAAGCAGTACTCCACACTCGGCAGCGGCTTCAAAATCGCCATGCGGGACCTGGAGATTCGCGGCGCCGGCAATCTGCTCGGCTCGCAGCAGAGCGGTCATATCACGGCAGTGGGTTTCGAGCTTTACTGCCAGTTGCTCAAACAGAGTGTCTCCGCGTTGAAAGGGGAAAAAGTGCAACGGCGCGTGGAAGTCGCGACTCGCATAGATTTCCTCGCGCTCTCGCCTGACGAGGAGGGGCGCGAAGAGACAACCTCCGCGACGGAGACGCCGAGGCGCGCCAAGATCGAGATTCACATTCCCCGGGAAACGGCGACTTATCTTTCCGCGAGTGGTGACGACGAAACACCTTCCCGGCCTCCCGTCATGGCTCCTGCCCCGGCATATCTGCCCCTGAACTATATTCAGGAGCCAAAACATCGCATCGAGATTTATCGTAAACTCGCGCAAATCACGGAAAAGCCCGCGTTGGAGGCGCTGCGCAATGAGGTACGCGACCGATTCGGCAAACTTCCCACCCCGGTCGAGTTGCTGTGGCAAGTGGCGGAACTGAAGCTCCTGGCAAGTGAGCGGGCGATCACCGCAATCGAGACGCGCGGCGACCGGTTGATGCTCACCCGCAACCGCGACTTGATTCAGGTGGGGGGCAAATTCCCGCGCCTGGTCAAGACCACTCCCGCCGGGCGATTGAAGGAGATCAAGAAGCTCCTGCTTTCCCTGTAAGTTCGGGACTAAGGGTACGTTTTTTACCGCTGTGACGGCACCGGTGGCGCGGGAAGCTTTGGCGCGTCGGCATTGGGCACGTGCCTCTGAAAAATTGGCGCGTAGTCGGCGTTTGTCCGCGCGAACACTTGAAGTTGACCGATAAATTTCTGAATCAACGGCGCGGTGTTCTTCTGGTAATTGTTCAGATAATCCGAGGCATCTGAAATCTGCCGGCGGGCCATCGAAACCTGACGGTAGAGAAACACGTTCAGGCCGATGGTGGCGACGAGCAACGACACGATCACCACATTCAAAACTCCCCGCAGGGCGCGCACCGATTCCTGCAATTCCTTAATATTCGGCGGTGTTCCGGCCGGGTTCGGAGCTGCCGCTGGTGTGGCAGATGGAGAAGGATCATTCCAGTTCATGGCGAGCGTCCCTTACCGTGGCAATTTCGGAGCCGGCCCGCCCAGGCCAGCCGAAACCTGCGGTTTCACCTTGAGGCCCAATGTGTCGAGAATCGGCAGCACGGCGGGATTGCGCCGGCTATATTCTGCCGTTTCATTGGCGAGGCCGAGCACGACATTGCGGTCGCGGTCAACGGAGGCCACCTGCATCTGCAAAATCTGGATGCTGGCCACCGAGTGGGCGTGGAGCATCGCCCGCCCGGCGGTGACCACAGCACTGGCCGAAAGCAAAGCCGCCAGCAAAATTGTCAGGGCGTTGTTTTTCATTAGCTTCGATGCGTCGACTCTAAGAGCCCGCCGGGAAATTGCAAGGTGTCCCGCGACGCCTTTCAGCCGATGGCCGACGGCAGCGTGAACTCCGGGCTTTGGATGTGACGAACAAACGCCTCCGCTTGCCGGTGGCCACTCTCGATCCCGCGAAAACGGGTGACGCTCTCTTGCAACGAATAGAATTTCTCCGGGGCCTGGCTGGCATGCGCGAAACAGGCCAATCGTTTGCGCTCTGCCACTGCCGAGATGTCCACGAAGTGGGTCGGCGTGAACTGCATCGTATCCTCGCCGTTGGACACCTCGTAGAAGAATAACGCGAAACTCTTCTTCATGCGCGTCCACGCGCCGTAAACGAGCATCGAGATCGCTCGATGATCCGCGTGGTTGTCGATGGGCCAGTGGGTAAACACGGCGTCCGGCTTTTCCGTTTCCAGCAAGCGTTGGAAGGCGTCACAATGCGGCGGATCAATGATCGCGTTGCCATCGATCTGCGCGGCAAAAACAGGGCGTGCCTTGAGCATCCCACAAGCCTTCGTAGCCTCGGCCACGCGGACGGGACTGGCTTCCTCCGCTGTTTTTGCGCGAGGATCGCCACGATTCAGGTAAAGCAAAACCACCTCGTCTCCCATGTCCGTGAGGCGCGCGATGGTTCCACCGCAGCCGTACTCGGGGTCACCGGGATGCCCGCCCGCCACCACGATTTTGCGCCTCCGGGGTGCGGTCGCCACGCTTCCGGGAGCTCCTTGGGCGATGGCCGACACGGCGACCGTCGAACTACTTACGGCCAGCGTCGCAAGCATGTTTCGCCGCGAGATTCCTTTCATAAAATCAGTTTATTGGCGCGGGGCAGGATTACCGGCTTTTCTCATTTGATGCTGGCCGGGTCCATGAGGCGGAGATCCTCGGCGGAAGGGCCACCCCCGAATTGCCCCCAGTATTTTTCCTTGAACGGGTTGACGCGCGGGCCGACCGCCTTTTCATTCACCAGCGCGGGCAGGACAGAATCCCACCAAACGTCGAAGCGCCTGGCCAAATCGCGCACCACGTCATTGTGCTGGTCTTTCACGTCAGTCATCTCGGCGTAATCCTTGGCCACATCGTAAAGCTGCCAATGCGGGTCACGACCGCCATCAACCGAGACCAAGTGCCAGC
>CAZMLP010000073.1:0-2009 GCA_964566745.1 uncultured Verrucomicrobiota bacterium
GTCAATCGCTCCTGGAGGAATTCCCACTTCGTGACAAACACGAAGGACTCGTTATCCTCGGGCGGCAGGTTGGCGTTTGCCGCGCTGAGGGCCAGCGTCTCGGCGGAAGGGTTGAACGACGTGCCGTAGGAGAAATAAACGCTTCCAATGGAGACCGGCTTGTAAACCAGCGCGCCGCGCCAGCTCGGCATCTGGTCCACTCGCTCGAAGTGCTGGAGCGCGCCGACGGACTGCGTGTAATCCGCACCGAAGTAATCCCAGCGTGCCCCGCCGGCGAGTTCCCAGTGCTCGCCGTATTTCATGGTGTCCACCGCGTAAAGGCCCACGGAGGTGGCCGTGGTCTTCACCTTCGAGGTGGTGGTCGCCGTGCCGGCGAAGGCCTGGCTCTCGTCGGGGTTCAGCAGGTTCGTGCCGGGCACGCCGGCATACGTTTGACGGGTTGGGTCGGAGGATTCCCAACCCGCCTCGATCCCCGACACGAGGGTGTGGTTAACCGGCCCGGTGTCGAAGCGCGAGGTGAGATCAGCCTGGTTTTGGAAGAACGACTCGTCGCTCCGCGCCACGATCTGGTTGCGCGTGACATTGATGGCGTCCAGCGGCGTGGCGGGAGTGACACCCGCCGCGATGCGCGCCTCGGTGATGCGCACATCGCGCGAGGAATTCGCGTAACGAATCTGGTCGCGCAGGGTGAACATGCTGTTGAAGTCGTGCTCCACCTTCACCGTGCCCATATCGACATCCGTGCGGAGGTAATTCCCGTGCTCGAAGCCGTAGTAGTTCTCGCGGCGCACCGGGGCCGGCCGGTCAAAATACCAGGGAACGCCGTAGTCGGGAATGTCATCCGAGGTCTGGTGGAAGTAGCTCACCACCACCCGTGTGGGCGTGCCGAGACCGAACGCGAACGAGGGCGCCACGCCAAAACGACGCGTCTCGGCGATATCCCGCCCCGCGACCTCCGAGTCCGTGCCCATCGCGTTCAAACGGAAGGCCGTGCCATTGCCCAGTGGCTTGACCGGCTCGTTAATGTCGAGCGTCGAGCGCTTGGTCATGTCCGTGCCCAAGCTCAGGGAGCCGTTCACGAAGCCGTCCAGATGCGGCGTCTTCGTCGTTTGGTTGATGATGCCGCCGGTCGAGCCGCGCCCAAACATCACGGAGGCCGGGCCTTTCAACGCCTCCACCTGCTCGATGTTGAACGGGTCGCGGTAATAGCTGCCGAAGTCGCGCATGCCGTCCTGGAAAATGTCGTTCCGCGCGGTGAAGCCGCGGAGCGTGAGGTTGTCCCCCTGCGCGCCGCCCTCGCCCGCCGCGATGCTGATCCCCGCCACGTTCCGCAACGCGTCGCGCAGCGTCGTGTTGTTCTGGTCATCCATCAACTGGCGCGGCACCACGGAAACCGACTGGGGCGTGTCGAGCAGCGGCTCGGTGAATTTTGGCAGCGCCGCCGTCGCCGGCTGGTAAGGGGTGGCCTCCTTCTGGCCGGTCACCACCACCTCGGGAAGTTTGGTGGTCGTGTTCGTATTGGACTTGGTGTTGCCGGGGGTGGTCGTTGCCGGGGCCGGTTCGGCCGGGGGCTTGTTAGGCGTCTGGGCATGCGCGACCGAGGCGACCCCGTGCGCCATGATCACAGCCGTGAGCTGGCGGGCAAGACGAAGGAGGGAGGAATCTTTGTGCGGCATAAAAAGGGAGACGCGAATTCCTACGACGCCGGGCAAAAGCCCCGGCCTCCGTCGCCACGCCGGAACTTCTCCGGCGGGCGAGACGAATGGCGATTCGCGTTTTTCATGACGAAACGTTAATGTCCGGCCCCTTTCGCCGCTCCCGGCCCCTTGTCATTTGCTGTCGCCGGTTTGCACCGCCGATGGTGCGAAAAAACGCAAGAATCCGACGGTGAGGTTCTTCGCTGTTTTCAGTGGAATGCGTCGTGGCGAGGATGAGGAAAGGGCGCGAACGGCCATGGTTTTGGGGAGCGCGGGTGCCCTCGCCCGCACCGTTCGGCGCCTCGCCGAACG
>CAZMLP010000074.1:0-2848 GCA_964566745.1 uncultured Verrucomicrobiota bacterium
AAAGCATCGCCCCCTTTGGCCGTCCCGTGGTGCCGGAGGTGTAAATGATGACCGCCAGATCATCTTTGCCCCGCGCGACTGGTTGAAATCCGCCCGCCTCTTCCAGCTTCGCCCCGGCAAAGTCCTCGATATAAAAGACGCGCAGATCAGGCTGTTGCGCGATAAGTTGGTTGACCCCCTCGGCAAGAGAGCGGTCTGTGATGAGCAAATTGATTCCCGCGTCCCTCAGCATGTAGGCGACCTCGGCGGGCTTGAGGAAGTTGTTGATCGGCACCGCCGCCGCCCCCGCCTGGAAGATACCATAGAGCGACGGAATAAACTCGGGGCAGTTCTTCAGCCACATGCCGATGCGATCACCGGCATGGACAACAAATTCCTTTTGCAGGCGTCCTGCCAGCCAGCGGGACTGGTCAAGCAACCTTTTGTAAGAGTATTCGGCCTCGCCCCAGAAGAGAGCGATCTTCCCGGGGTCCTTGGCGACCGACGCGACAAAGGCAGCGGCGAGATTATTCATTACTCGAAACAGGCGAAACGGCGCAAAGTAAAAGACCTGCCCCTCCCCGACGTCAAGCACGCGCAATATCGCGCCAGCCTAAAAATGTTGCGGGCACAGGAAGGGAAACGTAAGACTCGCAGGCGCTTGCGCGTGGAAAATCCCGCCTCGCGGCCCGTTAAAAGCGATTTGAGCCCATGAGTCACAATACCGGTTTGCCGTTGGTCAGCCCTGCCTCGCCTCCTTCTTTAGACCCCGCGTTTCGACCAGCGGTATTGGCCAATCGCGCCTTCCGCAAAGCCGCGCAAGCCACTGGACGCGCCGTGCCGGTGGCGTTCGCGCTGGAGCGGTCCGCCAGCTCGGTTTCACGGTTTGAAACGATGGTTGCGCCGCCGGATTCTCCCACGGCCAGCGGCAACCTCCGGTATTTGGAGCGCTTGCTAAAATTTCTGCTCTGGTCGCGCGGCGCGGGCAAGGTCCATTTTGCCGGACCGCTGGAACTAGGCCACCAATTGCAGCGGCATTTCGAGCAAACCACCACGGGCCGCTTCGACGCCGAGATCATGGGAATGAAGATTTATGACCGTCCTTTCGAGGTGGCGATCACCACGATGGCCGGATTGCCTGCCGAGCGGGAAACCACTGCGCCATTGGGCCGGCACTGGAACGGCTGCCGTATCGGTTTCGACTTGGGGGCCAGCGATCAAAAAGTCGCCGCCGTGCAGGACGGCAAAGTTGTCTTTAGTGACGAATTCCCTTGGGACCCGCGCCCGCAGACCGACCCGCAATGGCACTTCGACTGCATCATGCGGACGTTGAAGGAAGCGGCAAAACATCTCCCGCGCGTCGATGCGATTGGTGGAAGTTCGGCGGGCGTGTACGTGAACAATTTGGTCAAAGTGGCCTCGCTCTTTCGCGGCGTGCCGGAGGAACAGTTCAAGGCGCGGATTAAAAATCTGTTTCACGATATTCAAAGGGCATGGGGCGGCATACCGGTGGAGGTCGTCAATGATGGCGAAGTCACTGCCTTGGCGGGGGCCATGTCGTTGAACCAGAACGCTGTGCTCGGCGTCGCGCTCGGTTCCAGCCAGGCGGCTGGTTACGTCAATCGCGAGGGCCAAATCACCTCTTGGTTGAACGAACTGGCCTTCGCCCCTGTGGATTATTCGGCGAGCGCGGCAGTGGACGAATGGTCCGGCGACTACGGCTGCGGCGTGCAATATTTCTCGCAGCAAGGCGTGAGTCGCTTGATCCCGCTCTCCAGCCTGCCGGTGGAGGCCAAATTGCCGTTGCCCGAGAAATTGATCGTGGTGCAACAGGCAATGGCCAAAGGCGATGAGCGCGCCGCGCGAATCTATCAGAGCATCGGCGTCTATCTCGGCTACACACTGGCGCACTATCGCGAGTTTTACGATTTCAGCCATCTCCTTCTGTTGGGGCGCGTCACGACCGGCGAGGGCGGGAATCTGATCGTGCAACGCGCGCGCAAGGTGCTGGCGACGGAGTTTCCCGAACTGGCCATCACCATTCACATGCCAGACGAGAAAGAAAAGCGCCACGGCCAGGCGATGGCGGCGGCCAGTTTGCCGGTGGTTCCCTGAGAAAGCCTATGACCCCCTATCACCAATTTGTCGCCGAAACCGCCCGGCTGCTGGCCGAGGGACAGAAATTTCCGCTCGGCGGATTCGCGCCGCTGCCCAAACCGGTGTTGGCCACTGACGCGCCCCGCGTTTTGATTTTTTCACCGCACCCCGATGACGAGGTGCTCATTGGCGCCCTCCCATTGCGCCTGTTGCGCGAGGCAAAGATGCGCGTGCTAAACGTGGCAGTGACCCAGGGCAGCAACAAGGCACGGCAGTCGGCGCGGCTGGAAGAACTGCGCGCGTGCTGCGATTATATCGGATTCGAGCTGATCACCACCCGGGAAGGCGGGCTGGAGAATATCAACCCCAGGGGCCGCGCCGATGGCGCCGCGTGGAAACTGGCGGCGGACCGCATCGCGGATATTCTGCGCGAACAACAGCCGCGCGCGATTATTTTCCCTCACGTCACCGACCGCAACAGCTCGCACATCGGGACGCATTACTTGGTGATGGACGCGCTGGCCACCCTGCCCGCCAGCTTTGACACTTACGCGGTCGAGTCGGAGTTTTGGGGCGCGATGGACACGCCCAACCTCATGGTCGAGTCAAGCCCGGGCGACTTGGGGGATTTAATGGCGGCGCTCAGCTTCCACGTCGGGGAAGTGCTGCGAAATCCATATCACCTGCGCACACCGGGCTGGATGATCGACAACGTGCGGCGCGGGGGTGAATTGGTGGGCGTGCAAGGCGGCGCGGCGCCGGATTTCGCTTT
>CAZMLP010000075.1:0-8517 GCA_964566745.1 uncultured Verrucomicrobiota bacterium
GGAAAGAAAGGCTTGATTGATCTGTGATCTGCTGGACTCGGGTCCCGGCGGCATCCATTGACAGGGTAGTGGTATTCCCCGCCGATGGCTTTGAATTGGTTTGAATCCTTTTGTTTTGGCCCTTTCGCTCCAAGGCAGACACCCTCTTCCTGGTGGCCACGCCTGCCCCGGCGGAGATGAACCAACCGTTTGGACCGGCCACTTCACAGCCTGGCCTGGCCTCACCCGACTGGATGGTTTGTCAATCTCGGCGACGCTCGGGCGCAAGGCTTGATTCGCCTGGATCATTCAAGCTTTGGGGCTTTGCCGGGCAGGGGCTTAATCCACCTTAAATGGGCTTTATTCTCGTGGTTTGGCCTTCTCCAATGCGGGCAGTCTCCGCATCCCGGCGGGAAAAGGTCTGATCTGGCTGTTTTTGGTCATGCGGCCCCCACTTCCCCAATAGACGTTCCACGAGCGCGCGGGGTTTCAGTGAAAATCGGCAATTCCGCCCCTCCCAATGGAATCGATCCTTGGCGAAGGAAAACCGGGCGTGCAAAAGGGGCATTCGCCCGGCGGAGAGACCGCCTTGACATCCTTTTGGGGAGGTTCAAGGTGGTTTGACGGTTGCCAACAGGCTCGTTTCACCCGCTGCCGGACCAGAAAATGCGCCCATGGGGACAAAAAAGTTACAACTAACCGGGTGGCTGGCGCGTTATTGAGAAGGAAAAGCATGACTAGCCCAGTAAACCGATTGCAGTCGCACCGGTCACGGAACGCCAGCAGAGCCCCCGGCCCCGCATTGAACAGGACCAACGCGCGTTCCGTCCAACCCCAACCAATCCTTATGTCCAGCCTGGCCCGAACCAGCGGTTTCGGTCGTTTTGCAATGGTTTTTGCTGTCTTGGTGGTGTGGGCAGGGATGGTGGCGACCGGCGCCGAGGCGAAAAAGAGCAAGAAGGAGAAGGAGCCGGGCGGGATCGACTTGTTTGACGCCACCAACGTCGTTCGCATCAATATCGAGTTGACGGAGTCGGACATTGCCACTTTGCGGGGAACCGGTTGGGGCGGGGGGCGGCGGGGAGGCGGGGATGACCGTCCGGTGGTGTCAGCGACGGTGAGCGACGGCTCGCGGGTTTACACGAATGTGGCGGTCCACCTGAAAGGGGCGGCGGGCAGTTTCCGGCCCATCGACGGCACCAAACCGGCGTTCACGCTAAATTTCGACAAGAATTCCCCCGGCCAGACCTTCCACGGGTTGCACAAGATTTCCCTAAACAACTCGGTACAGGACAAGACCTTTATCTGCGAGAAAATCAGCCGGGAACTGTTTCACGCGGCGGGCGTGCCGGTGCCGCGGGCGGATTACGCGGTCGTTTACGTGAACGGGCAGTTAAAGGGCTTCTATGTCCTTTTGGAGGGTTATAACAAGCAGTTCCTACGCCGTTACTTCAAGGACGTCAGCGGCAACCTTTATGACGGTGGCTTTTGCCAGGACGTCACAGAGCGGCTGAACGTCAACTCCGGAGACAAGCCGGGTGACCACTCCGACCTGCGGGTCCTCATCTCGTCAGCGGTTCGCGCCCGGCAAAACAACCGTCTGGATGACCTGTCGAAGATTTTGGACATTGACCGGTTCATTTCCATGGTGGCGATGGAGTCCATCACCTGCCATTGGGACGGTTACACCATGAACCGGAACAACTATCGCGTCTATCATGACATGGACAGTGGCAAGATGATTTTCATGCCCCACGGCATGGACCAAATGTTCGCCACCGGCTCCAGCCAGAACGGCCGGGCGAATCCGCGCATGTCGATCTTCCCGCACTTGAACGGCGTGGTCTCGCAAGCCACGGTGGGCAGCGCGGAAGGACGGGCGAAGTTCGTGAGGCGAATCCGGGAACTGTCCACCAACGTGTTTAATGCCGAGGCGGTGGTGAAACGGATCAACGAGATCGAGGCGCGCATCCTGCCAGTGATCGCCGAGATCCGCCCCACGGCGGTGCCGGCCCATCGGAGCGCGGTCACCGAGCTTTGCGACAACATCGAGGAGCGCGCCCGCAGCCTGGAGCAGCAACTGGGCGGTGGCACCACGGGGACGCCCCCCGAGTTTGACATCAACGGGCTTTACACGGTGACCAACAACTGGTCCGCGCGGCGGGAGTCCGGCAGCGCGGTGCTGGACATGCCCATGACCAAAAGCGGCAAGAAGTTGCTTCACATTGCGGCAGACCAAGGCCCCGCTGCCGCCTCGTGGCGCACCAAAGTGTCGTTGAAACCCGGGGCTTACCGGTTTGAGGCGGTCGGCATGACCCGCGACGTCGATGAGGGTGGCAATCAAGGGGCCGACATCCGGGTGAGTGGCGGGACGGCGAAGCAACGACTCTCCGGAAATAGCGAGTGGAAGCAACTGACTTACAAGTTCGAGGTGCAGGAGGAGTCGAGCGACGTCGAATTGATCTGCGAGTTGAAGGCCGACAAGGGGCATGCCTGGTTCAATCCGCTGTCCCTCCGGCTGCGCCGCATCGAATGAACGCGGGGCGGCTGGCCGCGCGGATTTGCCTGAATTTCTGAAACAAAAGCAACCCGGACGGGTTGTAATCTAAAAACTAGCGAGGAGTATTATGGCTTTGGAAAACTCATCAGCGACCGGAACGGAACCCGCGTCCGCGAACGTCGAGGCAATCGCCCGGCTGGCGAAGCAACGAGCGGCACTGGTCGAGCAACTTTCGCGGGTGATCATCGGGCAGCGCGAGGTGATCGACAACGTGCTGCTGACCATCTTTTGCGGCGGGCACGGCCTGGTGGTGGGCGTGCCGGGATTAGCGAAGACCCTGTTGATCCGCACGCTCGGACGCGCGCTCGACCTTTCGTTCAGCCGCGTGCAATTCACGCCGGACTTGATGCCCTCGGACATCACTGGCACGGAGATCATTCAGGAAGACCCCGTCACCGGCCAGCGCCGCCTGGAGTTTCTGGCGGGACCGATATTCGCCAACTTGGTGCTGGCGGATGAAATCAACCGCACGCCTCCCAAGACGCAGGCAGCGATGCTCCAGACCATGCAGGAATACGAGGTGAGTGTCGGCGCCAGGACCCATTCCTTGCCGCGACCGTTCCATGTGTTCGCCACGCAAAACCCGATTGAGATGGAAGGGACGTATGTGCTGCCGGAGGCGCAGGCGGACCGCTTCATGTTCAGCATCCACTGCGGCTACCCGACGAACGCGGAAGAGGAGCAACTGGTGCGGAACACCACCGGCACGGAGAAGGCCGAGTTGAAGGCGGTGCTGACGGGACCAGAGATCATCGAGATTCAAAAGCTGGTGCGCGCGATGCCGGTGTCCGACGAGGTGCTGCGCTACGCGGTGCGGCTGGTCTCGCGCACCCGCCCGGAGGACCCGAACGCCCCGTCCTTTGTGAAAGAATACGTGCGCTGGGGCGCCAGCCCGCGCGCCTCGCAATATTTGGTGCTCGGCGCCAAGGCGCGGGCGGCGGTGAGCGGCAAGTTGTGCGCGGACTACGAGGGCGTGCGCTCCGTCGCGCGCCAAGTCCTCCGGCACCGGGTGCTCACGAATTTCAACGCGCGGGCGCAAAAAATTACCATCGACAATGTGATCGACAAACTTTTGGCCGAGCCAACTCCGGGCGCGGGTCGTTGATCGTTTAACTCTATCCGCGATGCCCTCCACCTTTGCCATCAATTCCGCCGCGCTCGCCGTGGTGGACGACCTCTCGCTCGTCGCGAAGACGGTGGTGGAAGGTTTTTTCGACGGTCTGCACCGCAGCCCGTTTCTCGGCTACAGCACGGAGTTCTCCGCATACCGCCCTTACGTGGCGGGGGACAATTTGCGGTATGTGGACTGGAAGGTGTGGGCCCGCTCGGACGAGTATTATGTGAAGCAGTTCGAGGACGACACGAACGTCCGCTGCCACCTCTTTCTTGACACCAGCGCCTCGATGGATTTCGGGGCTGGCGACTCCAACAAGTTCAATTACGCGCGGGTTCTGGCGGCGGTGCTTTCCTATTTGATGGTCCGGCAACACGACGCGCCGGGCTTGACGGTCTTCGGGCCGGAGTGCCGCCAGGTGGCGCCCACGTCGAGCACGCGGCACCACGCGGACGACATCCTCCATTTGCTGACGCACGCGCAGGCGGCGGGGCGCGGCGTGGTGGATCCGCAGCTCGTCCACATGGCGCAAATGATCACGCGCCGCGGATTGTCGGTGGTCATCTCTGATTTTCTCGGTGATGAGCGCGCCTGTCTGGACCTGTTGCAGCAACTTCACGGGCAAGGGCAGGAGATCCTCGTGTTCCATTTGATGTCCCCCGAGGAGCTTGATTTGCCGTACGACGGGGAATTGATCATCGAGGACACGGAGACGGGCGCGGAGGTGCCGGTGCATGCCGAGGCGTTTCGAGAGGAGTATTTGAAGCGGGTCGGGGAATTTCGCGACCGCATCCGGCGCGAGTGCGTCAAGGTGGAGGCCGATTATCAATTGCTGCGCACGGACAGCCCCCTGGACGGCGCGATGCTGGCCTATTTGGAGAAACGCTCGGCCGTCTAATTTCATGTTTCCGCTTTTCACCAACATCGCGTTGCTGGCCGGTCTGGCGGGAATCACCGCTCCGGTTCTGATCCACCTGTTGCTCCGGCGAAAAAGCCAGCGGCTGCGGTTCAGCACATCGCAGTTTTTCGTCAAGCAAGACGAGCAATCGATGCGGAAACGCAAGCTGCGAAACCTGTTTTTGCTGGCCGCGCGATGCTTGCTGTTCGCTCTGATCGTGCTCGGGTTTACCCGGCCGTATCTGCCGGGGGCCACCGGGGGCGGAGCCGTGGCCAAACGGCAGCAGGCGGTGCTGGTGCTGGACGCGTCGGTCTCCATGCAAGCCAACGGGACGGGCGGGCAACAGTGGGCGCGGGCGAGGGAGCTCGCGCGAAAAACGCTCGCGGGCCTGGCGGCGGACGACCGGGCGGCCTTGATCGCTTGCGCGACGCAGCCCAACACCATTTCCGAGTTCGCGCCGCCCTCGGTGGTGGCGCAAAAGCTGGCTGATTTGCAACCGACATGGGGCACGGGGGATTTGGCGGACGCCGTGCGGCAGGCGACGCGCATGTTGTCCGTCAATAATCCCAGGTTTGACACCACGCTCTATGTCATCAGCGACCTGCAACGCGGCGGCTGCCAGAACCTGGGGGCGGCGCCGGTCAATAACGAACTGAAAGTAAGGGTGCTTGATTTGGGCGAGCGGTTTATTCCGAACCTCTCCGTTGCCGATTTGCACCTGACCGCGCAGGGCCAGACGGGGCCGCGCGCGGTGGTGACCAGCTACGCGGATGACAACCAGCCGGGTTTGCGCGCCACCTTCAAACTGGATGGCAAAGAGGTTTTTGCGCGACCGGTGGCGTTGTCCGCGGGCGGAACGACCAACGTGCCGTTGACCGTGCCCGCGCTAAAGCCGGGCTGGCACTCGGCGGAGTTCGCAGTGGAGACGAGGGATGGTTTGCCGGCGGACGACGCGCGCTTTGCCACCTTGTTCATCCCCGAGCCGATCCATAGCGTAGTGGTGGAGACGCGCGGCTCGATGCGCGTGTTCCAGCAGGAGAGCTTTTTCGTGGCGACGGCCCTCGCGCCCTCGCAGGGCTCGGGCGAGGCCAGCGCGTCGCGGTTTGCGTATGAGAAGGTTGGGCCGGAGGGCATCGCGGCAAAGGTGAAGACAGCAGCGGGTCAACCGCCGGTGGGATTTGTCGCGTTGCCGGCGGCGCGCCAGTTGTCCACGGCGACGATCAGCGCGTTGACCTCCTATGTGCAAGGCGGCGGCGGGTTGCTGCTGTTTCTCGGCGATGGTGTGAGCGCCGGACGTTACAACACCGACCTGCGCGAGCTATTGCCCGCGCAACTGGAGCGGGTGGAGTCCGCGCGCGAGGATGGCCCGCCCTGGCGCATCGCCCAGTATGACAAGAAATCGCCGCTCTTCGCGGTGTTCCGCGAGGTGAACAGCGGCAATCTGTTCCTGCCGGAGTTCACGCGGCGCTTCCAACTGAAGCCGGTGGCCGGCGCGAGCACGGTGGCCGAGTATGATGACGGCGTGCCGTTCGTGATCGAGCGCAAGGTGGGCAAGGGACGGGTGGTCCTGGTGAACACCTCGGCGGACACGGCGTGGACCGACTGGCCAAAACACAAGACCTTCGTGCCGTGGTTGCACGCGGCGGGGCATTACTTGGCGGGACGCGACGCGGGTCACGACGTGGAAGCGCAGCCGGGCTTTGCCAGCGGTGACAGCGCGGATTTTGAACTCGGGCTGCCGCGCCAGCAAATCAAGGTGCAACGGGCCGGCGGTCGCGAGCTGACGATGGCGACCGACGACCAGGGCCAGTTGCGCGACGTGCCGCTTGACATTCCCGGGATTTACACGCTGAAGACCGCCGACGGGCGGGAGTTGCGCCGGATCGCCGTGAATTTCCCGGCGGCGGAATCCGACCTCGCGATGATGACGCCTGGCGAGTTGGACCAGCAATTGGTCCGCAAAACCGAGCCGCAAGATCCGACGCTCATGGCGGGATTGTTCGGGGAGTCGAATCACGGCAAGGAACTGTGGCGCGTGCTGTTGCTGGCCGCGCTGGTGGTGATGCTGGTCGAGCCATGGATCGCGAACCGGACGCTGGCATAGTTTCACTTGTGAACGCTGCTTTTACATTTGCGGGCAGGATGTGACGAACTGGTAACTGGAAGGGAACGCTTTTATGAACGAAGCCTCAAAGTTTGCCAAAAACCGGCTGCAAGACGCCTCGCGCGCCAAGGATCATGCGCGGCAGATGGCGCTCGTGCTGGCCACGCTGGCGGGAGGCATCGTGATCTTGCTGGGCGTCGCATTACTGGACTACTGGTTGATTTTGCCCGTGCCGGCCAGGTTTGGCGGCGTCGCGGTGATGCTGGCGCTGGCTTGTTTTGGGGCGCGCCGCTGGTGGCAGGCGCGGAAACGACCGACGGCGTTGAAGGAAGTGGCTTTGGACGCGGAGTCCCAAAAGGCCGGCCTGGGCTGCGAGCTTTCGACGGCGGCCGAGTATCTTTCGGGCGAGCGGAAAGTATCCCTGGAATACGAGGCGGATCTCGCGGCGGCCCTGCAGGAAAAGGCGGCGAAAAATTTGGAGCGAGTCGATTTGCCGTATTGGAAGAGGCCGTTGCAGACCGGCCTGGCGCTGGGTTTGGTTGCATTCGCGCTCGTGTTGTTCGGGGCGATGGCGTCGGGGGCGTTCACGGCTTTGAAGCGGACGGCATTGCCGTGGTCGAACGCGGCCTACACCACGGTCGCGGTGAAGCCGGGTGATATCGAGATTCCCATCGGCAAGGATGTCGAGATCAAGAGCGTTTTTAGCGGTCGCGTGCCGAGGCGGGCGAATCTTTCCTGGAGGGACGATGGCGCGGCCACTTGGCAAACAGTCGCGCTGACGCGCACCAACACGGGCGAGTATCTTTATGCGATGAAGAACGTCCGCACGCCCGTGGCTTATCATGTGAGCGGCAGCGACGCGATATCGGCGGACTTCAAGGTGACGCCCTACATTCCGCCCGAGGTCAAAGACTGGCGCGTCGAATTGAATTATCCCGCTTACACGAAACATCCGCGGATGCTGCAAACCTCGCCCGAGATCAGCGTGGTGCGCGGCACAACGGCCGGCATTGTGATCAGTCCCAATGTCCCGTTGTCCAAGGCACGGATTCGTTTCAACGGCCAACCGGCCATTGACCTTCAAACGGGGAGCAACGGCCTGTGGCGGGCGGATGTGAAGATCACGAAGGACACGGAGTTTTGGGTGGACCTCGCCGACCTCAAAGGCCACCCGGGAACAAACGACCGGCCCTACCACATCCAGGCGCTGGTGGACACGGCTCCGAAGGTGGAAATCACCGAGCCGGGGCAGGATATACGGTCCGAGGCGACGAACACCGTGCCGGTGAAAATCATGGCGACGGACGATTTTGGCATCAGCGAAATGCGGCTGGTTTATCACCGTCTGGGCGGGCCGGAGCAGGTGATCACGGCGACGCGCCGGGGCGAGACCAACACCGAATTGAATGTGGAGATTCCACTCTCGACGTTGAATTTGAAGGAGCATGAATTGGTCGCCTATCATGCCGAGGCGACCGACAACAACACGCTGGACGGCCCGGGCGTGGGCAAGTCCGAGGTGTTCTTCATCGAGATCACCAACGACGAGAGCAAGTCCTCCAAGGGAAAAGGCCAGCCGGACAGCAAGGTGAACCTGCTCGTGGTGCAAAAACAGATCATCGCGGACACCACGGCGCTGGCGGCCAACGATGGCAAGGAGAAGTTTGACGATTTGGCCAAGCGGCAGAAGGACGCGGTGGAGTTCGGGCAGATCTATTTGAACGCCATTAACCAGAGTTTCGCGGCGGCCTCCGCGAGCATCGAGATGCTTGCGGCGGTGAATGACATGAAAAAGGCGCAAGCGGCGCTGGAACAACAGGCGCGAGGCAAGGCGCTGCCGCCCGAGGAGACCGCGCTCGCGC
>CAZMLP010000076.1:0-6135 GCA_964566745.1 uncultured Verrucomicrobiota bacterium
CAGAACCGAATCCTCTCTCGTGATGCGTTTCAAGTTTACACGTATCAAACGCTCAACCTCGTCCTTAAAGGGTCGGCTTGCCTTGGGATGAGTGATAACGCGATGAATGACCTTTTTCGCGGGAATCGGAACATATTTGCATTCGTCATTTGGGTTGGCCAGCCGAACTGATTCATCCTGTCTCAATACTCGAAGGATGCGAAATTCTCGCTCATACGCAAACTCGGCGGGTTTGTAGAAAAACAATGTGTTCCAACCAAACTCGGACCGGGCAAAGTCAGAATCATGATATTTAACTGGAGAAGCCATAAACCCATCCAACGACGCAACGAAGGTGTAAAGGGCTTTTGCTGACGTTACAATAACGACGCTTTCGGAGCTAATCGTATATGCATCCCACATGCGTCTCTCTTCCTTTGTGTTTCGATGCCAACACGAAATGAAAACGCAGTGCCGATGCACTTCGTGTTGTTGCTTTGCTTCCGCAAATGAACGGGCGACTGGGTAAGCATCGTAGAATGCTTGGTCGGATACTGAATGATATTTCGCGTTACCATCGGAGAATCGTCCTTCATAGGGGTCAACGAAACGGTCTCCTCGCGCAAAATAAAGGGACGACTTTTCCAGCAAATCTCGAAACTTCCAGAAATCCATGTACTTCCAAAGGGTTTCCGAAAACGAAACTGTTCGATATGGCCAGTCTTTCGGATCGACTGGAATTCTGGGGCCAACTTCAAGCCCCGTACGGCGATCCCGCATTACCCTAAAAATAGGTATTTGAGGATCCTTAACCACCTTCATTTGAATGACTTTTCCTTCGAAACTGCATCTGTCCAAAAGCTGATCGACTTATATTCCCATCGTCACCAAATGTTCTCGGGTGCGCCCGTTCCTGTTCCTCACCAGCACCTGCCACCCGCCCCACCCCCGGCGACCCGATGGCAAATCGTTCCCCCGCACCCAATGCACTTTCCACCCTTTGCCGCCGGTTGCAAAATGGAGCCGGTTCCATTCCGCCCGGCTGATTCGCTTGTCCCCGGCGGTGACCAGGTGCGCGCAAAACCCGAGCGCGTCGTGAGCGGCGATGTCGTTGCCAGCCGGCCATTGGTTGCGCGCATACCGGTGAAAGGCGGTCCACGACTCGTCCCCCAAGCGTTCGATCGTCAGCGGCAAATGCCGTCGGACTTCTCCGAAGCGTTTGCGCAGCAACACGGTGGCTTGAAACTCCAAGTCCTCAGAATTCAGTTGCGCGAGGGCGGGTCGGTCGTGCTCGCGGACAGGCATGGCCGCCACTGTGATCTCGCGGTTACGGGCAAAAGCATCTCGCAGCGCGCCGTCGCGCAGCAACCGGCCGAACGCCGTGGTGAAATCAATCGCGGTCGAGGGCATGGTGTGGCTTGGCCAACTGCACGAGCTTCGCGATTTCGACGGCGAGGGCCTCGCTGCCAGGGAAATTCGCGTCTCGTTCGAGAATGATTGCCTCGACCGAAGCGTATTCGATCACTGCGCGGGCGAGGTCCAGTAGTTCTGGCTGAACCGGTTGCGCGTGGTCATCGGTGTACCGATTCCCCTCGCGAGAGTAACCGACGATATGCAACTGTTTGATCCGCGCCGGATCAAGTTCACGCAACCAGGCGACAGGATCGAAATCATGGTTCTTGCTGTTGATGAACATGTTGGTCACATCGAGCAGCAGACCGCAGTTCGCCCGGGTGCAAACCTCGTTTAAAAACTCCATCTCGGAAAGCTCCCCCTCCAGTCGCGCGTGCGAGGTGATGTTCTCCAGCAGGATTGGACGCCCGCAACGTTCCGCCACCTCGCGCGCGTGATCCGCGATGATCCTGGCTGTTTCCCGCGTTGGCAGCACCGGGTTCAAGTGGCCCAGATCAACCTCTGGTGTGCGGGTAAAGGCAATGTGCTCGCTCACCCACGTGGGTTGGGCCAGCTCGCTGACTCGAGCGAACTTTGCCAGCCGTTCCTGGTCCAGCGGGCCGGGAGTTCCGAGGCTCAATCCCAGGCCATGCACGAACAGAGTGAAATCCCTCCGCAACCGCTCCAGCACTCGTTCCCCACCATGATAAAAATGCTCGGCGGTAATTTCGAGGCAAGTCACGCCCGCCGGCCCGGAGTCGATCCAGCCGGCGAGTTCCCGCCGGTATCCCACGCCCGTTTTCATGATCCTCCACATCCTCCACAACCGCCACCGCCTCCGCCGCAACCTCCCCCTCCGCCACTACTGCAACTGGAACTGCTGCAAGATCCACCCGTTCCTCCGCCGCCACTCGGCAATTGATCCAACCGGACCACCATAAGAAAACCACCGATCAGCATTTCCACAATCAGGAGTTCCCACTTGTGCATGCCATGATTTGATCCATCCCAGATGCGGAAAAACCCCAAACCCTCAAACAACACCAGCGCCCCGAGGGTTGCTTGCGGCGTGTCCTGCTCTCCTTTTCGCAAAATGCCCAGAATGATGCGGATCAGCAAGAACCACACTGCATAAATGAACAGGAAATCCGGTCCTTTGATGGACTCCAAAAACGCAATGCAGGTCGCGTGCCTGGCCGGAGGAAGGTGGGATGGAAGAAAATTCATCGCGCACAACTCATTGCGACTGTGCCCACTTGCTTTCAATCCAGCTTGTCGCCGCGTCCAGCAACGGAAAAAGACGGTCGTGCCAAGCCACCTCCTCGGCGTCGCTCAAATCGCGCGAGTGCTTCTTCAATTCAAGAATGTCCCGCAGCACCGCGCCATCGATCTTGAACTCGCGCTCCAGCACCGGAATACGCGCCTCGAAGTCGGTCGGCGCGGAAATCCCCTCCAGCCCCAACGCCTCGGAGAGATGCACGAAGATCGCGGTCAGGTTGCGGGTGATAAATTTCTCGTAGGCCTTGTCCCTGCTCCGCGTCACGAACGCGTAAACCAGTCGCAACCGCAAATTGCGCACCGCTTGCTCGCACAGGAACTTCTCCAACTGCGTGTCCACCTTTAAATCCGCCAGCACGTCGGCCCCGTGCAGCACACGATAGTTCCGCTTGATGCTTGCGAATTTGCTCGCGAAGGCCCGCGCGCTCCGTTGAAAGCCGGGCCGGCCAAGGACAAACGGGTCCACCTCCGCGAAATCTTTTAGCGCCCGGCCAACCGCCTGGTGAGCCGCGCTGTCGGACCGTTCCAGCACGATCAGCACATTCAAATCGGAGACGCCCTCGATAAGATTTCCGCGCACCGCGCTGCCGAAGAGGCAACAGGAATGCAAATTGTCCCCCAGTTCCCGCCGGAGCGCCCCCACCGCCTCGCTCAACCGCGCCTGCTGTTTTTCCTTCATGGGATGAGTCTTGTTGGAGCTTGTGCTCATTGAGCAGGGCAAGGGCGTCATGGTCAAGCCGCAAACCCTCGCGCCGGTGTTCTGAGGAGAAGATCGTCACGATTCGGAGCCGGCTCCTGTTTCCCCTCTGAGGGAACCACCGTGTTGCATTTGAGGAAAATGTCGCCGGATAACAACCGAAAAATGCAAGATTCAGGCTGTTTTTGATGAATTCCGGGCGCCTCAATGAAGGTTTCAGAACGCACTAAAACCCGTCGCAATTCGCAAGAGGGGGTTGGTAACACGAGGTCTATGGCCAAGGAAAATGCACTGTTCCCGGCACGGCGGGGTAGGGACCCCCGAATGGCACGTCGCAGGCTGAATAGAACTCGCCGCTCGGAGTACGGGCGGGGTTGTCCAACGCGACAAGCCGAAACACATAACCAGTGAATTGATTATGAAAACTTTGAAACAACTCACACCTTTGCTCCTGACCTCGGCCTTCAGCCTCGTCGGAGCGGCGCAGGATTACCCTCCCATCACCAAGTTTCCCGCGCCCACCTTCAACGGTGATATCATCCAGTCCCGCGTCGACCAATCGGTTGACCAGGGCGCCCGGGATTACCGGGTGGCCGCCAATGAGTATGTCGATACTGTCGGCGACAACGGACAACGCTATGCCGCCAACGACCAGCGTTATGAAAAACGCCATGGCGACAGCTATGGCACCAATGCTCAGTGGAGTCATTACGAGGTCCTCGGACCGACCCAGCGGGCCAGCGAATTAATCGGCGCGCAGGTGCAGAACAATGCCGGCGAGAAGCTTGGCAAAGTCGAGGATCTGATCGTGGACGTGAACTCGGGCCGCGTGGTGAATGTGGTCGTTTCCTCCGGGGGTTTCCTCGGCATCGGGAGCGATTTGAGCGTGGTGCCGCCGAACGCCTTGCGTTTTGATCGAGACCAAAAGGTTGTGTTTACTGACACGACCAAAAATCAATGGATGGCGGCGCCGCATTTCAAGAGTGACCAATGGCCGACCATGGACCAGGAATACAACACTCGCAGTTACACCGCGTTCGGTTACCGTCCTTACTTCGGTACCAATTACCCGACTGCCGTCGACCAGGGAACCAGCACCGCGGACATCGACACGACCCGTCGCATTCGTCGTGAAATCATGCGGGACACGACCCTGTCCTCCAATGCCCGTAACGTGAAGATCATCACGATCAACGGACATATCACATTGCGTGGTCCGGTGGATGACGAGGCACAGAAGAGCAGCGTCGAGGCGATTGCCAAGCGCATTGCCCCCGACTCGGTCGTGGACAACCAGTTGGACGTAAAGGCCTCAACCAACCGGTAAGCCGGGCAATCCACTCAATAAAAAACCAAAACCTGTAATTCGAAAGATTGTTATGAGCAAAAAATCAGTATTCTGCATCGTGAACTCCGAGAGCCAGGCGGCCCGCATTGTGGACCGTCTCAAGGAAGAGGGGTTCTCCAACAATGACATCTCCGCCCTGTTTCCGGACAAGACCGGCACGCGTGATTTCGCTGTCGAAAAAGGCACCAAGGCCCCCGAGGGCGCGACCGCTGGCGCGGGCACCGGAGCAGTGCTGGGCGGAGCGCTAGGCTGGCTCGCCGGCATCGGCGCGCTCATGATCCCGGGCGTGGGCCCGTTCGTGGCCGCCGGTCCGATTGCCGCGGCTTTGAGCGGGGCGGCGCTCGGCGGGGCCGTTGGCGGTGTCGCCGGCTGGCTCATCGGCCTGGGCATTCCCGAGTACGAGGCCAAGCGCTACGAGGGTAAAATCAAACAGGGCGGCATCCTGCTCTCGGTCCACACGGACAGCTCCGACGAGGTGAAACTCGCGAAGGAAATCTTCGAGGAGAACAACGCGATGGACATCTCGAGCGCGGGCGAGGCGGGTGTCAGCGACAAGACGCCCAAGCAGACGACCTCGAGCTGGGCCACCCCGGTTCGCTGAACGACCATCACGGCATGGCCTCCACAACCCGGACCATGAAAACGCCACAAGACCATTTCCTCGCCGAGCTGGCGGATATTTATGACGCTGAGAATCGCCTTGCAGAGGCGCTTCAAAAACGCTCCGCCGCGGCCGTGCGGCAAATCCGGGCGCTGGACGAGGTCTTGGTCGCGTTGGGGCAAACCGGGGAATGCAAGGCCGTGGCCCTGTTTCTACCATCCGCCGGGAGCACCCCGAAAAACGGGAATCCCGGCCTGACTGACGCGGTGCCCGGCGCCGCGCAAAGCATCGAGCACCACGAGATCGCGTCGCATGGCGGCTTGCGCGCCCGGGCCGCAGAGCCCCGCAACCAGACAGCGGCAGAGCTTCCTCACTCCCTCCGGGAGGAGGAGGAATCCGCCGACCAAGTGTTGACCGGGCAGAGCCTCGCGCGCCTTCAAAAGCCGGGCAGTGGAAACGAACCCAGAGAACACAAACGCGGCCACCTTACGGTGCAGCCGCCACGGCGGCGTTTCCCGCGCGCCCGTGGTCTCCGGCTGGCCCGGACCGGGACGCATCGCGCCTCCTGATCCCGCCAGCCCAAAAGCCCCGCGACCGACCTCTCTCCGGTCGCGGGGCCATTCATTTTGCGCAAAGAGAACCCTGGCCTGCGCCCTCAGCGTGCCGCCACTTCCGTGTCGAACGCGCCCGTCAAAACCTGGCCTTCGGACCGGAGTTGCACCCAAATCCGGTAAGAGCCGGGTTGCGGAAACTCATAAGGGAACGACACGGTGTCCGTGTTCACTTCCGCCGGGTAATCGTGACCAGCAACCTCCCGCCCCGGATCACTTTTTCCCCCGG
>CAZMLP010000077.1:0-1859 GCA_964566745.1 uncultured Verrucomicrobiota bacterium
GGGAGCGAATTAAACTCGGCCACAAAACTCATCGGCTGACGCTAGCAGAAGGCGCGATCCCCGTCAGGAAATATATTCCACGGGCGCGAAAGGCTTCCCCGGCGGGAACGAGAGGCCTTGCGACCGCTTTTTCCAGATCGACTCGCGAGTGAATCCGTGGCACCCTTCCGGCGCAATTAATCCTCATGCGCGCGCCGCTCATTCTCGCTTTCGGACTGGCATTCGTCACCACCACGCTTTGCGCCCAGCCGCCGGACACGGTTCCCGGAGCCATGCCATTGACCATGGACGGCGACCTCTCCGCGCAAATGGTCGCGGGGATCAACCGGTTTCTGCGGCGCGAGACCGGCGCGTCCGTCACCAACCGCGCGCGTTACTGGCAGCGTGACCTCGCCTCCCGCGAAGCCTATGAAAAATCGGTGCAGACCAACCGCGACCATTTCCGCCAATACATCGGCGCGGTGGACCCGCGCCCGGCCATCAAGGCGCTGGACTTCACCGAGGACACCGTCACGGGCGCGAAAATCGTCGAAACCGATGACTACACGGCGATGGCGGTTCGCTGGCCCGCGGTGGACGGAGTTTTCGGCGAGGGATTGCTGATCCAGCCGAAGACCAAGGTTCGCGCGCTCGTGGTGCTCTTGCCGGACGCGGATCAAACGCCCGAGGCTTTGCTCGCCGCGCCCCCGGGCCAACCTGGCGCGGTCTCGCAATTGGCCGCGAGCGGCTGCCTGATTGTGATTCCCGAGTTGATCAATCGCCAGGACACTTTCTCGGGCAACCCGGCCCTCAATCGTTTCACCAACCAGCCGCACCGGGAATGGATTTACCGCCAGGCGTTCGAGATGGGGCGGCATGTCATCGGGTACGAGGTGCAAAAGGTCCTGGCGGTGGTGGACTGGTTTCAACGCATCGGCGGCGATGGCAAATTCAAGGTCGGTGTCGCGGGTTACGGCGAGGGCGGATTGATCGCTCTTTACAGCGCCGCGCTCGACTTGCGCGTTCACGCCGCGCTGGTGAGCGGTTATTTCGGCCCGCGCGAGCATCTTTGGCAGGAGCCGATTTACCGCAACGTGTGGGGGCTGCTCGACGAGTTTGGCGACGCCGAGATCGCCAGCCTCGTCGCTCCGCGCCCGCTCGTGGTGGAGCATTGCGAGTTCCCGCAAGTCTCCGGGCCGCCCGCGCCCCGCAACGGTCGGAACGGCGCCGCGCCTGGAAAAATCGTGACCATCCCGCTGGCCGACGTGCGGGGCGAAGTGACGCGCGCCGCGAAATTCTTCCCCGATTCCGGGCCGTTGCAATGGTCGCCCAACCTTGTCACGGGCACGGATGCCGCGTTGCCCGCGCCCAATTCTTCCGGCGCCTTGCGCGCGTTTTTGGCGGGGCTTTCGGTCACGAATCTTGTCACGCCCGCGACTCCCGGCATCGCGTTACAGCGCGGCGCCGTGGTGGAGGAGCGCCAGCGTCGCGAGGTGAGGGGCATGGAGGATTTCACGCAGCATCTGTTGGTCACCTCGGACCGCGCGCGGGCAAAATTCTTTTGGGACAAGCTGAAGCCCGGCGCTGATTGGGAACAGCAAACGGGGCCGTTCAAGGACAAGTTTTGGAATGACGTGATCGGCCGGTTTCCGGCGGCCAGCCTGCCGGCCAATCCACGCGCGCGGAAGATCAAGGAGACACCGGAATGGACCGCCTACGAAGTGGTGCTGGACGTCTGGCCGGACGTGTATGCCTGGGGCTATTTGCTTTTGCCAAATGACCTCAAGCCCGGTGAGCGAAGACCGGTCGTTGTTTGCCAGCACGGCTTGGAAGGCGTGCCGAATGACACGGCCGTCGGGCCAGAAGGATCGAATCATCAT
>CAZMLP010000078.1:0-1792 GCA_964566745.1 uncultured Verrucomicrobiota bacterium
CTTCAACTAACACCCGTCTGCGAATCTCGCTCCAGTCGTCCATATTGCGATACATGCTTCATGGTTAAAGAAGCCGCCGCAATTTTGGACCGCCCTGTCACACACGTGACCCCCGCCTCACTTTTCAACCGCCGTTTACACCACCGCCACGGTCTCTTGGAACGCCTCCTCCGCGGCCTCCTATTACAAGCTGCAATGGTCCGCCGACCTGCTCCCCGGTCACTGGCAAACACTGGTCGGCGCGCTGGCCACAAATCTATATGTGGATGACGCCACGCAGCCCGCGCGTTTCTATCGCCTGCTCACTGTCCCAAACCTCGTCGCCTTGACCGCCACCGCGACAAACACCACCACCCAAATCGGCGCGTCCGACATTCTGCAAATCACCTTGGATGCCAACGCGAGCACCGGTTTCATTTGGGATTTTGTTGCGGACACCAATTCCGTGGTCCGTCTTGCCGGAGAACCCCAATACTTGGCAGGCGCCGGCGTTGGCGCGGGCGGCAAGATGGTTTTTCAATTCGAGCCGGTTGGGCCGGGGCAAAGCCCGCTCAAACTCATCTACCATCGCCGCTTCGATCCCTCGACCACTCCGCCGGAGAAGACTTTTGAGATGACCGTGGTGGTGCAGCCGTAGGTTTTGAGAGCGACACTTGCAATCAAGCGATCGCGCGAATTTTAGTGGCAGTTTTGCTGGAAAGCTTTTTGAAACTTTCTCCCTCCTGCCCTCCCCACTTTTGAAGCTTTTTTAACGGCACCGGACTTTTTGGCGAGACAGTTATCTTTTGAATCAAGCCAGGCCGCGTGTCCAAAAACAAGTCCGCCGACACTCCGAAATGCCGCGAGAGAGTTTGCACATGATTCAGGGTTAATTTGCGTTCTCCACGCAAAATCATCGCTCCCAAATTACGACTGCCGCTTAAAAGGCGTGCAAGATCCGCCGCCGACCAGTCCCGTTGCTCCAACAAATGCTTTAAGGCCTCCACGCCAGTCACCTTCGGCCACTTCACACGTTGGGCGTCATAATCCTCCAAGAGCGAGCAAAGCAGGTCAAAATAATCCTCCTGGTCGCGATTGAATTCATCCTCCTGCAACGCCATGGCGTCCGTGATCTCCACGGTGTTCGCATAATCCGCCGTGTTATGAATTGGACGGGGCGGAAACATTTGGCACAGCGCGGCATAGTCGCCCGGTAATTCTTCAAAACGAATTCGCGCGTTGGATTTCATAGTTCTTCTTTCCAGTCGTTCCGGTCGTATTCGGCATGCGTCAAAAACCGGAGGGTATAAACTCGTTGTTTGTCAAAATGGACCGCGACGACCAGGCGATACGTGTTCCCGCAAACGTTGAATACAACCACCGATTTGCCGCTGTTAACTTTTACCATATCCGCGCCCGGATAAAGCCGTCGCAGATCGGCGAGATTTCGCCAGGCGGAATTCCTCACCGTTGCTCTCCAAGAGGCCAGATATTTATCCGCCTTGGGATGCTGGCCGGCCACCTCGCAGAGAAAGCCTTCCTTGATGATCCGCATGCATACAATTTGTATTCAAAAATATTGCCTGTCAAAGAAAATACGCCATTGATTCCGAATACAACCTCGTCATTTTCCAGCCATTGAACGTAAAATTAGAACCATGACGGATCTCGGCAAGGCGTTGGTGGTGCTTGGCTTGGTGCTGACCCTTATCGGTCTGGTGCTTTGGTCGGGGGTGGGACGCGGCTGGCTCGGTCGTCTGCCCGGCGACATCAATTACAGCCGGGGCAATTTCTCCTTTCACTTCCCCATCGT
>CAZMLP010000079.1:0-2256 GCA_964566745.1 uncultured Verrucomicrobiota bacterium
AGCTTGGCTTTCAGCATGCCCATGGCCAGTTCCTTGTTCTTGCCCTGGGACCGCTCGTTTTGACAGGCCACGACCACCCCGCTGGGCCTGTGGGTAATGCGGACGGCGGTTTCGACCTTGTTCACGTTCTGGCCGCCTTTGCCGCCGGCGCGGTAGGTATCGATGTCCAGATCCTCGGAGCGGATTTCGATGGGGAGATCGTCCTCGACTTCCGGCACGACATCCACGGAGCAAAACGAGGTATGGCGGCGGTTTTGGGAATCGAACGGGGAAATGCGCACGAGACGATGAACGCCGCGCTCGGCCTTCACGAAGCCGTAGGCGTTCTCGCCGCGAATGACCATGGTCGCGCTCTTGATGCCCGCGACGTCACCCGGCAGGGCGTCGGTGATCTCGACCTCCCACCCGCGCGACTCGCACCACCGCTGGTACATGCGCAGAAGCATGTTCGCCCAGTCGCAAGACTCTGTGCCGCCCGCGCCGGCATTGACGCTTAAAATGCAGTTGGATTTGTCATGGGGGCCTTGGAGCAGGACGCGCAATTCCATTGCGTCCACGTCCTTCACCAGTTTGGCGACCTCGGGGCCGATCTCGGCGGCGTGCTTGCTCTGCTCGGATTCCGGCTCCATTTCGCAAAGCTCGACCATGCCGCACTGGTCCTCGGCCTGTTTTTCGGCCTGGACGAGCGGATCAATCTTTTTGCGGATTGAGTTGGCCTCGTCGATCAGTTTTTGGGCGGACTCGCGGTTGTTCCAGAAGGTGTCCGCCGTCATCAGCGCGTCGATTTCCGACAGTCGCTTCAAAGAGTTGGGGACGTCAAAGAAACCTCCGTAGATGCGTGAGCTTCTCGGTGACGGCTTTCAACTGCGCTTTGATGACATCGAACATAAGCGGGCGGAATTTAGGCGCGGGATAACGGTTTGCCTAGAAAAATTGCCTCGACCGTTCGCTTCGGTAAGCTGGCGGCGTGAAACGTATCTGCGTCTTTTGTGGCTCCAGCACGGGGGAAGATCCAGTCTTCGCGCGAGCTGCGCGGGCCATGGCCGTGGCTGTGGCGAGGGCGGGATGCGGACTCGTCTATGGCGGCGGGAACATCGGGTTGATGGGGCTGGTGGCGGACGCGGTGCTGGCCGAGGGCCGGGAGGTGATTGGCGTCATTCCAGAGGCCCTCGCCAAAAAGGAGATCGCGCACCACGGCGTGAGCGATTTGCGCGTGGTTGGCAGCATGCACGAGCGCAAGGCATTGATGGCCGATCTTTCGGACGGCTTTATTGCCTTGCCGGGCGGCTACGGAACACTCGACGAGTTCTGCGAAATCCTGACGTGGGCCCAGCTTGGCTTTCACCAAAAGCCGTGTGGGCTGCTCAACGTGGCTGGTTTTTATGATTCGTTTCTCGCGCAGATCGACAACGCCACACGGCACAAATTCATCCGGCCGGAGCATCGGCACTTGATCTTGGTCGATACTGACCCGGAGTCATTGTTGCGCCAAATGAGCGAGTTCCATCCGGCGCGAATCCACAAATGGATTGGACGGGATAACTTGTAGAGGATGGCGACCAATGCCTTGTCTCGCTGGCGGCCATGAGTGTGGATGCGAAAGGGGCGACCCGGCGCCGGCCTCCTAAAGTCGTTGGGGCGAGGTTGGCCGTGCGCCAGCGCGCGGCCACACTTTTTTCGAAAGTGCTCTGATTCCGGGTTCCCGCCTGACTCGCTCATGAAAATTCTCCCGAAAACCATGAATCTCCCAAGCCGTTTCCACTTTAGCTTGCGAAAGGTGGTGGCGCTCACGTTGCCGGTTTCGCGTTGTTTTTCGGGAGGTGCGCGGACTACGCTTTCCCCATGAGATTCAAGGCCACTTTAGTATTGGTGTTGGGCATGGCGGGAGTTGCGTCGTTCCCGTTTTCCACTCGCGCCGCCGATCCCGTCTGGCAGGCGCGCGCGGACCGCTTCCTCGATTTAATGAACGCGGGTTACCAGGCGCTTTATCGCGTCAATAGCGAGGCGCAATGGGCTGCCTCGACCGATGTCTCGGACGCGCACGATGCCGCTTCGGAAACCGCTGGCCGCGCCAGCGCGGCCTTCAATGGCAACCCTGCCATTATCAAGGAGGCCAAGGCCTTGCTGGAGCGCAAGACGGCCCTGGCGCCACTGACCGTCCGGGAGTTGGAGCGAGTTCTGCTAAATGCCGCCGAGGGGCCGATGACCGCTCCGGAGTTGGTAAACGCGCGCATTGCCGCCGAGACGCAGCAAGCC
>CAZMLP010000080.1:0-1649 GCA_964566745.1 uncultured Verrucomicrobiota bacterium
CGCCTGGCTCTTGCACGAAATTCGTCGCCGCTGACTCTCTCCCCTTCCTCCTTCTGTCCGGGAATCTGCCTCCGGGATTCACTTCTCCCGCCGGCCTTTTTGGCCACAAATCTCGCCATATTCAGAGTAAGCCAATCCGGCGTATATCAACGAAAGACTGTGTTATGAAAAAATCGATTCGAAAGGTCCTGTTTGCCCGCAACCCGATGCCCGCGCCCCAGGAGCTGCGGAGGCTCATCGAAACGCGCGCCTATCACATCTGGCGCAGCAGCGGCGGCAGTCCCGGCGGCGATTTGGAAAACTGGCTGCGCGCCGAACAGGAGATTTTGAGCCGGGTGCGCCGCAGCCTGGCGCTGGACTGACCGCTTTTTCCACAGACCATCAATCCACCTGTTCATGAAAAAATCCACTCGTCCCCTGTCAACGGAACCCGCTTTGTACGAGACGGAAAATGACCTGCCCAAAAACGCGCGCACTGAGTTGATCGAATTGATCAACCAGCGCCTGGCCGACGCCGTGGACCTGCAAATGCAGCTGAAACAGGCGCACTGGAATGTGAAAGGGCCGCATTTCATCGGCCTGCACGAGCTTTTCGACAAAATCGCCGGGGAGGTGGAGGACTACGTGGACCTGATCGCGGAGCGCGCCGTGCAACTGGGCGGAACAGCCCGGGGCACGGTGCGTTCCTCCGCGGGCGCGTCGCGACTGGACGAGTATCCGCTGACGATCGCGGAGGGGGCGGCGCACGTGGAGGCGGTCGCCCGCGCGCTCTCCACCTTTGGCCGTGAGACACGCATGACCATCGATGAGGCGGACAGCCTGGGCGACGCCGACACGGCCGACATTTTCACGGAGATCTCGCGCGGCGTAGATAAATGGGTGTGGTTCCTCGAGGCTCACACGCAGGCGCCCAAATAACATTGTCCAACCATGACATCCGCCGCTTTCAGCCACCGGGGAACGGCCCTTCCGCCCGGCGCGGTCGCGCCGGACTTCAGCCTGCACAGCACGCCCGACCAGTTGGTGATGCTCAGCGAGTTTCGCGGTCGCCCGGTCATTCTCGCGTTTTATCCGGCGGACTGGAGTCCTGTGTGCGGGGACCAAATGACGCTTTACAACGAGATGCTTTCCGAGTTCGGGGAGTTTGGCGCGGAGTTGCTGGGCGTCTCCGTGGACGGCGCGTGGTGCCACGCGGCCTTTTCCCAGGACCGCAAGCTGCACTTTCCCCTGCTATCCGACTTCGAGCCAAAGGGCGAGGTGGCCAGGCGTTATGGCGTTTATCGCGAGCGCGAGGGCGTTTCCGAGCGCGCGCTGTTTGTCATCGATGGCGAGGGCGTCATCCGCTGGAGCTATGTCTCGCCCGTGGGGGTCAATCCCGGCGCGGCGGGAATCATTTCCGCGCTGGAAGGTTTGCCCGCGGAGCCAAAATGAAAACGGCCACCGGCTCTATTCCGGGGGACAAACTCACGCTCCCCCTTCCCGGACGCGACCATATCCAGGGGCCGGTTGACGCGCCGGTCACCCTGGTCGAGTACGGCGACTACGAGTGCCCGTTTTGCGGCGAGGCCCACCGGGTGATCAAGGCACTCCAGGAGCGGTTTGGCGAGCGGCTGTGTTTTGTGTTCCGGAATTTTCCGCTCAGCAACCTG
>CAZMLP010000081.1:0-5625 GCA_964566745.1 uncultured Verrucomicrobiota bacterium
GTCAGGGCTCACGGCTTCGATATGCGCCCAGTCCGGGAGATCGGGGCTTGATTTGGCTTGAACGGCTTGATTCACCGTTGATTTTGCGAGCGCGCGGGTTTCTATATCCATGACTTGTGTCCCGGTGGCGGCTTTCCATTATCTCAAAATGCGGCCCTTGATTTGCAACACGTTGCGCGTTTTGGAGCTCATGGTCCATGGGCGCGTCCAAAATGGACCGGTGGCTTGATTTGGCTGATTCGCCTCAAAACAGGCCAATCCGCCGCCCAACGAGCGGCGCGCGTTGCGATCTGGCCGTGGCGTCCCGGATTGTGGATTCGAGCTTTCTCCCCACAGAAGTGAGGTTGCGGCAGAACGGGGTGAAAATCAATCCGGAAACCGGATTCTGGCAGGAACATGAGGCGACCCGAAAAGGTTATATTGGGTCGTTCCGCCGCAACCGTTCGCTGCTGCAAGGCACTCGCGTAAACGGCCTGCCTGCGTCCCCGTGTCCGCTTGGAAAATGGAAGGATATTGGCGCCGCCAACTTTCACGCTTTTGAAATCCACTTGCCTCCGGCCTTTCGGCAACGTCTCCTTGCGGCATGACGACCAGCCCCGGATTGGTAGTGGTGCTTGTCACCGCGCCGGATCTCACCACGGCCCGCCAACTAGCCCAAGTCGCGCTGGCGGACCGCCTGGCCGCCTGCGCCAACCTGATCCCCGGCCTGGAATCGCATTATTGGTGGCAGGGCAAAATCGACACGTCGAACGAGATCCTCCTCTTGTTTAAAACCCGCCGCGTGTTGCTCGCCCGCCTCGAAAAGACCATTCTCGCGAATCATCCCTACGACACCCCGGAGTTTGTCGTGCTCCCGCTCGCGGGCGGCAATAGGCATTACCTCGACTGGCTGCGGGCGAACTGTGTTCCTGTCATTGGGAAGGGGACTGGAAAATCAAAACGCCGCCCACCCAAGTGAGGGATGGGATCGGCGAATCACCACAAGAACCGGGCAAACAGGCCGCTCAGAACCCCGCCGCGCCGGGGTCACACCTTTGCCGAGTTCGGGTGAACCCACGGCGCGCGGTAGGCCCGCTTGAGCAGGTGATTCGCCGCGTCGTCGCCAACGATTCTTCCCTTCACCGGATCCCACACCAATGTGCGGCCCGTCTTCATCGCGAGGTTCGCGAGAATACAGGACGCGGTGGAGATGTAGCCCTGTTCGATGTCCGCAACCGGTTTCTCCCGTGATTGCACACAAGCGAGCAGATTCCTCATGTGTCCGCGAATGGCCGGCGCGACGTGCCGCTCCAGATCCTTTTCGGTGCGATCCTCCGGGTATTGCTCGAACTCGTAGGTCACATCCTTGTGGATCGCTTTGCCGCCGTTTTGCGGCTCGAAATCGTAGCCCATCACGCTCGCCTTCAAAGTTCCCTTGTCGCCGTAGAACGTCGCGCCCCACGGATACTTCGGATCATTCGCCTGCCCCCACGAGCGGTGCTGCCAGATGATTTGCAAGTCACCGTAATCGAAGGTCGCGAGTTGCGTGTCGGAGATGTTCGCCTTGCTCTTCTTGTCCACGAGGATGCCGCCCGAGGAACTGATCTTTGCCGGCCAGCCGAGGTCCAACATCCAGCGCGCCATGTCGAGCATGTGAACGCACATGTCGCCCACGATGCCGTTGCCGTACTCCATGAACGCGCGCCAACTGCGGGGATGCACCAGCTTGTTGTAGGGGCGCATGGGCGCGGGGCCGGTCCACATCTCGTAATCGAGATAATCCGGCGGCGCGGTGTCCGGCGGATTCTCCGTCGCGCGCATGTGGTAGTAGCAATAGACCTCGACCAGTGAGACTTTTCCCAGCTTGCCCTCGCGGACGATCTGGTCGCGCGCCTCGATCAAGTGCGGTGTGCTACGGCGTTGCGTGCCGATCTGCACCACGCGCTTGTGTTTGCGCGCGGCGGCCAGCATCGCCTGCCCCTCCAGCACATCCACGCTGATCGGCTTCTGGCAATACATGTCCGCGCCCGCCTCGGCGGCGGCGATCATGATGAGCGGGTGCCAATGATCCGGCGTGGCAATGAGGACAATGTCGAGGTCCTTCTCCTTGAGCATCTGCCGATAATCGCCGTACGTGCGCGGGCGCTTCTTGGAGGCCTGCCGCGTCGCCACGATGTCCGCGGCCTCGGACAACATTCTTTTGTCCACGTCGCACAACGACACCACCTCGACGGGCGAGACTTGGATCAACCGGAGCAAATCGGCCTTGCCGTACCAGCCGGCGCCGATGAGTCCAACACGAAGCGGCTTCTCGGCAGCGAAAGTGGTGGGTGTGTAACTGAGGGCCGACAGCGCCAGTCCAGACGCGCTAGCCTTGAGGAAGTTGCGGCGGTTCATGGTCGTATTTAACCGGAACGACCTTGGAAACTCAAGCCCTCAGGAGTCATGACAGAGGGCCAGCGGTCAGCCAAAAAGATCCATCACTGGTTTGCCGAGCGCGTCACGCGTCACGTAGAACGGTCGCTTCTCGATCTCGTACGCGAGTTTGGGTGAGATGCCCATCGCGTGATAGATCGAGGCGTGCAGATCCTCGATGACGACCCGTTTTTCCAAAGTCTTGCAAGGGCGCTCTTCGGCCGTTTTGCCGTGCACATAGCCGCGCCTGGTCCCGCCGCCAAACATCAGGACGCTGCCCGCATCGGTGAAATGGCGGTGCATGCCGTAGTTCTTGATGTCCTCCAGTTTGTCCGGCACCGGCACCTGGTCTTTCACCTTCTTGTCCGGTTTGCCTTCCAGCATCGCGTCGCGGCTGAACTCGCTCGCCACCACCACCAGGGTCCGTTTGAGCAAGCCGCGCTCCTCGAGATCCAGCACCAGTTGCGAGATCGCCGCGTCGATCTGCCTCTTCATGTTCACCAGCTTCTCGTGACCGCCCTCGTGCGTGTCCCAGTTAAGGAACGGGATGTACTCCGTGGTCACCTCAATATAACGCGCGCCGACCTCGGCCAAGCGCCGGGCCAGCAGACAACCCAATCCGAAGCGCCCGACGGTCTTCGCCTCGTAACTGCCATCGCGGGTCTCGGTCGCCGCGACCGCGCGACCGGGATCAACGCCCTCGGGCAGGTATTTTTTTACGTTTTCGACCGGCTCCAATGAGAGGTCAAAGGCCTTCGCAGCGGGCGAGCTGAGCAGGCGGTGCGCGTTGTCCAGCGAGCGGAGGAGCGATTCCTTCTGGTAATCGCTGCCGTGCTCGCCGATGGGACTCGCGGCCAGAAGCTTTTTATAAAACGTGTTGCGATCCTCGAAGCGACCGGGACTCATCCCGGCGGGCGGGCGAACCGCGCTGGCCGCCTGGTCCGGAAACGGAATATTGAACGGCCCGTACTCGCTGCCGAGAAATCCGGCCGTGGTGAACGCCTTTAACTCCTCGCCCTCGCCCAAATCAAACCGCTGGCCAATGTTGATGAACGCCGGCACCGCCGGGTTCAACGGCCCGAGCGTGCGGGACATCACCGCGCCAATATGCGGGCAAGCGACCGTCTGCGGCGGCGCGTATCCGGTGTGCCATTGGAATTGATGCCGCGAATGCAGAATGAAACCAAGGTCGCCCGCCGTATAGGTTCGGATGAGCGTGGCGCGATCCATTACCTTGGCGACGCGTTCGAGACCGGCGGAAATCTTGATGTTGTCCACCGCTGTGTCGATGGACGGGAAGGTGCTCAGCACCTCGTTCGGCGACATGCCTTTCACGAACGGCGCGTAGCGCTTCGGGTCGAACGTCTCGGTGTGCGCCATGCCGCCCGCCATCCAGAGCACAATCACCGTGTCCGCGGTGGGGATGATCTTCTCCTCCGCCTCGGCGCCCCAAAGCGCGCGCGGACAACCCGCCGCCAGCGCGCCAAGGGTGGCGGCGGACGCGGTCTTTAAGAAGTCGCGCCGGTTAAACGAATTTGTCTTCATAAGCTCAAAATTTGCCGGGCCGGTTTCATCCGGCCCGTGTCGCTCAGTAAATCAGTTGAAACTCCGGGAGCATGGCCATGGCCCAAACGAGATCCTCGACTCCCTCGGAGCCGCTGCCGTGGCCAATCATGTCCGTGGCCAGTTTCGTCTCGGCGCCGGTCGGTTTCCGGCCCAGGGCCTTGAGATACAACTCGGTGGGCACGTCACGACCGGAAGCTTTGGCCTCCGTCAGAATTTTTTTCGCCCCTTGTTTCAAAACCTCGGAAAGGGTCGAGCCGTTGGTCAACTCCAGGCCTTGCAGCGTGGTGGCGCTGCTGGCCCGAACGGTCACCACCTGCTCGCGATTCGGCCGGCCCAGCGCCACTGCCAGCGGATCCGCCGCCACCAGTGACGCGCGCACCATCCCTTTGACCGGTGGCGCGCCGACGAACACAGCGACCAGCTTGTTCCTCATCTCCCACATGTCCGCGTCGCCGAGCTCGGAGGCGCGTGTCCATCCCTCGCGCATAAACCCCGGCTTTTCCCAACCGTCCACCTTTTTCGCGCTCCAAGTCCAGGAACCGTCGCTGGCGAAATCCATCACCCGCTTTTTGGCCCTGACTTGGGCGTAGAAAATCAAACCGGCGGCGTTTTCCGTTCCGGCCACGGCTTTTTCGGGCGTGTGCTCGGTATTGTCCGGCAGAAAATTGACCGCCATGATGGCGACGGTGTTTTCCCCCTTCCTCAACCGGCCTTTTAGATCGATTGTTTCCGGGCGATTGTATTCCTTGCCCGTGCCGGCCTTTTCACCGTTCACATAAAGGGTGAAGCTATTGTCGGCGACGATGGCCATTTTGGCCTCGGTCGGCTCGGCTGAGAGAGTAATCACCTTTCGGAAATAGACATGCTCGGCTTTGGCCTTCTCGGCGGCTTTGGGATCGTTCCAGATCCATTTCGCGGCGAGCGGCATGGCCGCCGCGCGCTCAGCGGCCGGGACACCCGAGGCCCAATCCACTTTGGCATCCGGCTTCTGATAGCCTATGCCGGTCAATGAGCCGAGGGCATCGCGAAATTGCTCGGCGGACATCCGCCGGACGGCCGGGCCCTGAAAGACAAAACCTTTGCCCGCCTGCTCGCCGAGGTTCACCGCCGGGAGTTGATAAGCGCGCGCGGTGAGCATCAGGGTGATCGTGTGCTTGAGATCGTAACCGTGACCGGCCAAATCCTCCGCAAGCCAGTCGAGCAAGTCCTGGTGCCACGCCGGGCTGTCCATTTCATCCACCGGCTCGACCAAGCCACGCCCGTAAAACCGCTCCCAAAGACGGTTCACGATGGTGCGGGTCAGCCGCCCGTCGCTCTTTGCCGTGATGACGCCGGCCAGTTGCTTGAGACGCGCGGAGCGGTCGGAATTGGTCATCACCGAGCCGAGCTCGGGATAGATGAAACGGGTCTCCGCCATCTTGCCGGTCGGTTTATCGCATCGGAACAACTCCATTTGCTGGTCGGCATAGATGTTGGCCAGACCATAGGCGTCCGCGAGCGTGTAGTCGTTGATGAAGCTGTCGTGGCACGAGGCGCACTTGAGATTCACACCCATGAACACTTGCGAGATATTCTGGGCGGCCTGCATTGGCGGCACTTGGCTGGCATTCACCGTGCCGCGCCAAACGATGCCTTTGGTGAACCCGTCGCACGCCGGGGTGGGAT
>CAZMLP010000082.1:0-8086 GCA_964566745.1 uncultured Verrucomicrobiota bacterium
GCAAGCCCATGCCGCTCGCGGCCGCCGGTGTACTTCTGCTCGAGCCAACTGGCGAGGCAGGAGCGCGTCTCGCTATCCGCTCCTTTGAGCGGTTTCAGCAACGTCACCGAGGGAGCGTAACCGTTGTGGTGCATGCGCGCATGCAAAGCAAACCGGCTTCCGGCAAGAAATTGCCAGAGTGTCAAAGCAAGGCTGACCAGGGCCAGCCCGCCCAAAATGACCGCGAAAACCATGTGCTCCAACTGTTTCCCGATTGCGGCTTTCTGCCAAGCGCGATGTTTTGACGCCGGACCTGCTTGTGTTGTTCCGCGGGTTTTTCTGGAGAAACTGCGTGCGACGCGAGCGCGCGGTATTGTAACATTTGAGGGTGAGCGATGCCCGGGACATTCGAAATTTGGCGCTGGTCGGTTTCATGGGGGCAGGCAAGTCCACCACGGGCCGGCTGGCGGCGGCGCAATTGCATTTCAATTTCGTGGACACGGACGATCTGATCGAGCAACGCGCCGGCAAACGGATTCCCGAGATCTTTGCCCACGATGGCGAGACTCGTTTCCGGGCGCTGGAGGCCGCGGTGGTGGCGGACTTGGCGCAGGTGTCGAAGACGGTCATCGCCACCGGCGGCGGGCTGATTCTCAACCCCGCCAATCTGGCCAGCCTGCGCAAGCATTCATTGGTTCTTTGCCTGTGGGCCTCGCCGAAAGTGATTTGGGAGCGGGTGCGCAACCAGACGCATCGCCCGCTCTTGCAGGACGCCGACCCGTTCGGTCGCGTGCAGCGGTTGCTGGCCGAGCGCACGCCTGCTTACCGGCAGGCCGACGTGCTGGTGAGCACCGAGCTGCGCTCGCAACGCGAGGTGGCCCAGCAGGTGATCCATCAATTTCGCCTCGCCCTCGCCGCCCGATGAAGGCCCAACTTGCCGGGCGGGCGGGCGAGCTTGGCTTCGATGCCTGCCGCTTTACGACGGCTCGCGCGCCGGATCATGCCCGCGAGTTTCAAGACTGGCTTGCTGCCGGGAACCACGGCGAAATGGGTTACCTTCAGCGGAATGCCCGCAAGCGAATCGATCCCGCGCAAGTCCTGCCCGGAGCGCGCAGTTTAATCGTGCTCGCCGTCAGTTACGACGGTCCTGGGGCGGGTCCACCACCGGGTTTCACCGGCGTGGTGGCGCGCTACGCCCGATACGGGGATTATCATGAAGTGATTGCGGAGCGGCTGAAAGCGCTGACGGGATTTGTCAACGATCTGGGCGGGCCGGAAACGAAATCACTTTGGTATGTGGACACCGGCCCGTTGCTGGAGCGCGACTTGGCGCAGCGTGCCGGCCTTGGATTCGTTGGCAAACACACGAACTTGATCAGCCGGTCGCTCGGCAATTGGTTTTTTCTGGCGGAGATTATCACCACGCTGGAACTGGCGCCGGACGACCCGGAGAAGAATCGTTGCGGCAGTTGCACTCGCTGCATTACCGCCTGCCCCACTGCGGCGATCACAGCGCCATTTGAGTTGGACGCGCGCCGTTGCATCTCTTACCTGACCATCGAACTCAAAGGACCAATCCCGGTGGAACTGCGCCCGGCAATTGGCCGCCGAATTTATGGATGCGACGATTGCCTCGCGGCGTGCCCATGGAATCGCTTCGCGAAGCAGGGGGAACTGATGCGTCAACACGCGCGACCGGACAACACGGAACCGGATTTGCTTGAATTGCTCGCGTTGGATGACGCAAGTTTTAAACAACGCTTTGCGGGAACGCCGATCTTGCGGACCAAACGACGCGGACTGTTGCGAAATGTCTGCGTGGCGCTGGGAAACACGGGAGATGCCTCGGTGTTGCCGGCGCTCGTTCGCGCCGCAAATGACGCCGAGCCTCTTATTGCGGAACACGCGCGATGGGCGGTGGAACAAATCGAAAATCGCGGCGCGGAATCGTGAGCGTTAACGATCCCGGAACGAGTCGCGCGGCGGCGAAGGCGGAGGGTTTTCAACGGCCTGGCTTTCGTCGGCATTGAGGTATTTGATGACACGCCAATAGACAATACCGACCGCGCACAAAACGGCCAAAGCGATCAACACACCTTGCACCACCTCGCCCGCCTGCCCGGTTGAGACATTCCAGATCGACCGGCCAAAGGCCGCCACCGTGGACACGCACAGCAGCGCCACATTGCTGATTATACGGCTTTTCCTGCCGGCTCCTTTGCCTTCCGCGACACCGATCACATTCTTCCAAAAGCTCCATGCCGCCCCGCCCGCGACTAGAAAAGCGAAAACCGAGCCGATGCCGAAGGTCATTTTGATTTCCGGCACCACTTGATCCAAAGACCAAAGAAAAGCCGCCATGCCGCCCACCGCCACCGCGCTGGCCAGTTGCGCCAGCCGGGCAAACTCCCCGGCGTTGTCCCGCAAAAGGGCGGGGGACGATTCCGAGGGCGCGCGCTTTGGTTCCGGCATGTCTTATGTGTGGCACGCCAGCACCGGTTTTCAAGGGGAGAATTGCGCGGCGGAATCACCCGCTATTTTTCCGGGAGCATTTGCCATTCACCGGTGTCTAATCTTAGTGTGGGTTGGTTGCGCGGGAAGACCGCTTGACTATGAAAATGAAACGATTGTCTTTGGGAATTTTGGCCGCCGGGTTGGCCGGGTCGCTCGTCAACGCCGCCGATCCGGCACTCACCATTTACAACCAGAATTTTGCGGTGGTTCGCGACTCTGTGAGGCTGAACCTTCGCGCGGGTACGAATGTGGTGCGGTTCGCAAACACCACCGCCCAACTGGAGCCGGACTCGGTGATTTTGCGCGATCCCTCCGGCGCTCGCCGCCTGCAAATCCTCGAGCAAAATTTCCGGGCCGATCCGGTGTCTCAAGAATTGCTCCTGAGCATCTTCGAGGGACGGACCATTGAGTTTCAAGTGAGCCACGGTGACAAACCGCCGGAAATCATCACGGGGCGCGTTGTCCGGAGTGGTTATGTCCCGCGCTATTACGGGCAGGACGGTTATCAGCCGCCAATCGCGCCAGGGGCCAGCCAGCCAATTATCGAGGTGAACGGCAAGCTCCGGTTCAGCCTGCCCGGAGAGCCGATCTTTCCCGCGCTGACGGATGACACGATTCTCAAGCCGACATTGTCCTGGGTGATCCAATCGGACAAGGCGGGGGCCTTCGACGGTGATCTCAGTTACATCACCAGCGGAATGAGTTGGGAGGCGGACTACAATGTGCTCGCGCCGGAGCAGGGCGACACGCTGGACCTGGTCGGGTGGGTCACGATGAACAACCAGAGCGGAAAGACTTTTGAAAAGGCCACGATCAAGCTGATGGCCGGCGACGTGAACAAGGTGCAACCCCAGGCCAACAACCGGTTCGTGGGGCGTTACAGTCTCTTGGAAGCCAAGGCGGCCAGCCCGCCGGTTTCAGAAAAAACCTTCGACGAATATCATTTATACACGTTGCAACGCGCGACCACCCTGCGCGACCACGAAACCAAGCAGGTGGAGTTTGTCCGGGCCTCCGGCATCCAATCGAAGCGGCTTTACGTTTATGATAGTGGTCGAACCGAAACGCCTTATTACGCCGGATTGCGAACCGATCCCGAGTACGGGGTCCAGTCGAACACCAAGGTGGCGGTGATGCGGGAGTTCGTGAACTCGCAGGCCAACCAACTGGGCATGCCGCTCCCCAAAGGAAGGATTCGCTTCTATCGCCAGAACACCGGGGGGGCGGCGGAGTTCACGGGCGAGAACACGATTGAGCACACCCCGCGCGACGAGAGATTGCGCTTTTTCACCGGCGACGCCTTTGACGTCGTGGGCGAGCGCAAGCGCGAGAATTTCCGCGTGGACCAAAACCGCCGCACCATGGAGGAGTCATTCGAGATCAAGCTGCGCAACCGGAAGCAGGAGGTGATCGAGGTGCGGGTGGTGGAGCGTTTGAACCGAGCCGCCAACTGGGAGATTACCGCCAAGTCAGACGATTTCGCCAAACAGGACAGCCACACCATCGAGTTCCTCGCCAAGCTCAAACCGGACGAGGAGAGGAAAGTGACCTACACGGTCCGTTATACATGGTGAGAAAGAACAATCAAAGAACTCCGGCCTGGCCGGAGTCTTGCCCCGCCAGCGAAGGATGTTTTTCGCCCGATGGCTGGCATCCTATTGATGTCCAGCCCGGTTCCAGAGGAGCGTGAACAAACCCGAGCTGGTGGGACAAGGCTTCAGCCGGCCTCTCAAGAAACCTCGACCCGAGGGTAAATGGCGAAAATTCCGTGAGCTTTTTCGCGCGGGTCACTTCGTCATCGGCTTCATCGTTAGCGGATCGCGCAAAGGCACCTCGATGAGATGGTCTCCGCCGAGGGATTTGAGCGTGACCGGGTGGTCTGGATGCCCCAACAGGATGTCCTTCTTTTGGCCGACCACCAAAATCACAGCCTGCTCCGGATGCAGATACTTTTTGGCGACTCGCTGCACATCCTCTTTGGTCACCGCGTCAATGCGGGAGCGGTATTTTTTCCAGTAATCAGGCTCCTTGGCGAAGCGGCCGGTGAATTCATCCTGCGCAAAGATGCTCGCGATCTGTCCCTTGGTGGCAAAGCTGCGCGGAAAAGTGTCGATGAAAGACTTTTTCGCCGTGTTCATCTCCTCGTCGGACACGGGCTCGGCGGCCATCTTTTTCATCTCCTCCATCATGATGGACACGGCGTAGGCCACCGTGCGGGACTTGGACTGAAATCCCGCCGTGAAGGTTTGCGCGAAATAAACGCCTCCTGGAAAGCTTGATCCCGCCGAGTAGGCGAGGCCCTCGTCCGACCGGACGCGGTTCATGATGCGTGAGGTGAAACCCCCGCCCCCGAGGATGTCATTCATCACCACCACCGGAAAATAGTCCGGGTTGTCGCGCTTAATGCCGGGGAGCATGATCGCCACGCGGCCTTGATTCACCTCTTTGTCCACCAGATACGCGCCGGGCGCCGCGAAGGCCGTATTGGTCGGAATCGGCTGCGCGGCATCCCCTTTGAAGGGCCAGTCCGCGAACAACGCCTCGAGTTTGCCCACCATCGCGGCGCGGTCGAAGTCGCCATTCACCGCGACCACAAAGTTCGTGGGATGAAACCACTTGTGATGGAACGTCTCGAGATCGGCCTTGGTGATCGACTCGATGGACGCGGCAGTGCTGTGGCGGTTAATCCAGAAATTTTCACCATAAGCGAGGAACGGGCGCTCACGGCCCTCGATGTCCGCCGAGTCGTCGTTGCGCTGCTTCATGTCCTGCATGATTTGTTGTTTGCGCAACGCGATCTTGTCGTCCTGAAAACGGGGGGCGGTCAACACCTCGCGCAAGATGGCCAGGCCCTCGTCCAAATCCTTCGCCAGCAAATTCAAGCTCGCGCTGCCTTGGGTGTCCGCCACGCCGGTGTTCAAGTGGGCGGCGAGGAAATCCAGCCGCTCGTCCAGTTCCTCGGCGGTTTTGGATTTTGTGCCGCCGCGCGCCAGCAAATAACCAGTCAGCGAGGCCAGACCCTCCTTGCCCTCGGGCTCCAAATATTTGCCCGTGCGAACGAGGATGGAAATGTTCACCAGCGGCAACTCATGGTCTGGCACCACGATGGCCATGGGGCCGGACTTGAGCTGGACGCGATAATCCACCGGGTTGGGCGGCTCGTAAGCCAAAGGCGGGAACGCGAGCTTTTCGGGGCGATCCGGAATCGCGGCGGCCGGCAGGTTTTGGCAACTCAAGAGAACAACAACGGCGGTGGCTAGAACCAATCGACGCATAAAGTGGAAAATCATGATTTTGAGCGATGACGGCGCGCGGGTAGAATTTTGGCGAGACAGTCGCTAACTTTGGGCAGCTTTCCGGGATTCAACCAACTGCGCTCGACCCAAAATCCGGGGATGCCAACTGAATCAACCCGATCATCATCGACCGCAAATTCCTCGAACATGTCACCGGCGCGGCGGTAAAAGCGGTGCGCAAGTTTTTGGGGATCAAGTATCCAATATTCCTGCACTCCGTGCGCCTCGTACGCGGCGAACTTGTGCTCGGTGTCGTTGCTCGCCGTGGACGGCGACAACACTTCGGCCACAAAAGTCGGCGCGAAGGGCGCGTGGGTTTCCGCCAGCCGCGCGACTTGGCCCTTGGTGAAATAAGCCAAATCCGGCAGAAACGTCTCGCGAACGCCCAAGCGGACCGCGACGACCTCACGGTGCAGCTCGCCCAAGTCCTCCTGTTCCAAATAAATCGTCAAAAGGCTGCTGAGGAAATTGACCAGCCGTGAATGTTTCCTGCTGACAGGCGAGTGCATGAAAATTTTCCCCTCGATCAAGTCGGCATGGACCCCGGGTTGCAGCCAGTCCAGAAACTCCTCGGAGGTGAGGAGCGGCCCGGCGGCTTTCGGTTTCGGTGGCGCGGTGGCGGTCAGCATAACAAGGAAACTAGTTTGAGCGACAACTCGGGACAAGGGGCATGACCCGCCCTATTTCTTCTCCAGTTCCGTGATGCGGTTTTCCACCTTTTTGATCGCGATCTTCATAAACTGCTGGCGTTTCTCGTCGCCCTGGCCGGCCTGTTTGCCCATGCCCTCCAACTGTTCTTTCAACTGGGACAAATCGGTCATGCCTTTCAAGGCGGCTGTGAATTTTTGCAAGCGAGTCTTGAGCTCCGGCTCGAGATCGGCGAGATCCGGATCCTCGGCGGCGGCGCCTGCCTTGCGGGTATAGATGGCGACGGTCCGGTTTTCCCTGGTGAAGTAAGTGTTCGCCACCCGCTTGACATCCTCCGCTGTGACCGCCTGATACTTGGGCCCCGCCTCGTTGATCTCGCGCCAGTTGCCCGAGCCGTCGGCAAAAATCAACTGCATGAGGATGGGATAGTTGGCCGACAGCTTCCGGTATTCGTTGGCGGCGAAATTGTTCTTCACCTTTTGCAACTCCTGCTCCGGCAAACCGCCATTCTTGAGCTTGTCGAGCTCCGCGTAAATTCCCTGCTCGACTTGCTCCGGCGTGAAGCCTTCGCGCGCCTCGCCACCGGCATTGAACAGGCCGGCCCATTTGCGGGAATCCTGTTGCGCGTAGGTCTCGGTCGCCACCTTGGACCCGAGCACGAGGCCTTTGTAAAGCCGGCCGGTGCGGGTCGAGAGAATCTGCGACAGCACCTGCAACACATAAGAATCCTTGTGGCGGAACGGCACGGTCTTCCAGAGGATGTCCACCTGCGGATTGGCCTCCGCCTCCGCATACATGCGCTTCTCCGCGAGATGATTCACCTCGAGCGTCACGACATCCGGCGGATCGATCTTTCCGCGCGGGATGCGGCCAAAATACCCCTCGGCTTGTTTGGCGACCTCGTCCGCCTTGAAATCGCCCACCAGAATCAGGGCGATGTTTTGCGGTGAATAATAAATGCCGTAGAACTCGTCCGCTTGGGCTTTCGAGATGGCCGGAATGTCCGAGGGCCACCCGATCACCGGCCAATGGTAGGGATGCGACTCCCAAAACATCGCCTCGAACTCCTCCTGGAACTTGCCGAGCGGGGTCGACTCGGTGCGCATCCGGCGTTCCTCAAAAACCACGTCGCGCTCCGCGTAAAATTCCCGGAACACCGGCCGGTAGAGCCGCTCGGATTCCATCCACATCCACAACTCCAATTTGTTCGCCGGCACATTTTCGAAAAACGCCGTCATGTCCTCCGTCGTGAACGCGTTCACGCCCGAAGCTCCCTCGCGGCTGAAGAGCACATCGAATTCATTTTTCACGATCACCTTGCGCTCCTGGTCCACCAAATCCGCAAACTGCTTCTGCAACTCTTTATAATGCGGCGTCCAATTTTCCGGCTTCAGCAAATCGCCCTCGATATCGCCCTTGCGAAGCATCGCGCGCATGTGCCCTTCCTCCGCGCGCATCTCATCGCGCACCACTTCCTGTTGCGCGAGAATATCGATGTCCTTTTTGTAATCGCTCGTGCCGATCGTGGTCGTGCCCTTGAACATCATGTGCTCGAACAGGTGCGCGATGCCCGTCATGCCGAGCTTTTCGTTCGAGCTGCCCACGTGCGCCACCCAGCCGCCCGCGATGGTCGGTTCATCATGCCGCTC
>CAZMLP010000083.1:0-1678 GCA_964566745.1 uncultured Verrucomicrobiota bacterium
AGCACGAAATCCTTTTCCCACGCAACACGGTCGAAGGCCTTTTGAATCTTTTTAGGAAGGGCGTCCGAGTTGGCGGACTCCAAGTAACGACGGGTGAAATCCGGCTCGACGGCGATGGGGCTCATGTCCACCAAAGGGCAATTGAGCTGGTACACGCTGTCCATGAGGACGGTGTCCTCGTCGATCTTGTGCTCGGCCACCTCCACGAAGCGCTGCCCGACGGGCTTGATGTAACCGATGCGCGGGAAGTGCCGCTGGACGGCCGCCAGCAAGCCGAGCGAGGTGGTGGTCTTGCCATCGTTTTGCCGCGTGGCGGCAACAAACACCCGTGGAGTAGTCTCGTTCATGAATGCCCTAACAGCCCGATGGCGCCGGGTCATCACGTCCCGGCGATTTCAATTTAACCGCCAGTGGCGAAAAATCCACCCTGGCCCGGGCCAGCCAGCCGGCCCGTTAAACGGTTTCCTCGCCCGGCAACCGTTTGCCCGCGTCGGGATACAAGTGGTGGTACTCGGTGGATTTGACGCCGATGATCGCCGCGACGCCGAGAATGTCGTGCGCGTTCGAGCCGCGAGAGACGTCGGCCGCCGGGCGGTCCAGCCCGAGCAAAATTTGCCCGTAAGCATAGGCCCGGGAAACGTGCTGCACCAGCTTGCTGCCGATGTTGCCGGAATTGAGATCCGGAAAAATGAGGACGTTGGCGTGGCCGGCCACTTTGCTCTCCGGCACCTTGCGTCCGGCGATCTCGGGAACGAGCGCGGCGTCCAGTTGCAATTCGCCATCGAAATCCGCCTCAAGAAGTTTGTCCGCCGCCTTCTTTTGCGCTAGCGCGGTGGCGGCCTGCACTTTGCCGATCGAGGGATGCGTGGCGCTCCCTTTCGTGGAGAACGAAAGCAGGGCGACCTTCGGGACGATGCCGAGCAAGTGCCGGGCAAGTTGCGCGGTGGACACGGCAATGTCCGCGAGCTGCTCGACGTTGGGGTCCGGGATGACGCCGCAATCCGCGAGGAAAAGCACGCCGTGATGGCCGAAGCGGGTGTCCTCCAGCTCCACCACCATGCAACTGGAGGCGGTGGTGGATTGCGGGGCGACCTTGATGATCTGAAAGAGGGGGCGCAGCACGCTGCCGCTGAACTCGTTCGTGCCGGACACCATGCCGTCCGCCTGGTGCATGGCCACCATCATGGCGCCGTAGTAGTTCGGCTTGAGCATCGCCTCGCGCGCCTCCTGCTCCCGCACGCCCTTCATGCGGCGCAGGAACTCGAAGCGCTTGGCGAAATTGTCCAGATCCTCGCTCTCGGCGGGATTGATGATGCGGACGCCATCGAGCGGAACGTTCAGGCGTTGCGCGGCCTCTTTGATTTTGGTGCGGTCCCCGAGCAGGATCGGCGCGCCGAGGCGCAGCGAGTAGAACTGCCGCGCGGCCTGCAACACCCGCGGCTCCGCGCCCTCGGGAAAGACAATGCGTTTGGGATGCCGCTGCAGCTTCTCGATGATGGTGCCAATAACACGCATGCCCCGGAGCTTACTGACCGCGTCGCAAACTGCAATCGTCAAACCGGCAGGACGAAATGACGAATGACGAGAACATTTCCAAACTGCGGCGTAAACCGCCGAGGCGCGAAGACGCGGAGGATGAAGTGACAAGTGATGAGTGGCGAGTGAAAAGCACTCGTAA
>CAZMLP010000084.1:0-3277 GCA_964566745.1 uncultured Verrucomicrobiota bacterium
TGAAGGCCGATCCTCCGCCAGCCAATCGCGATTTCCCAACCAACTCACTTGCGGGCGTAAAACAGGTCGCCCGAGTCCCTTAATACCATTTATGCGGTTTCCTCTCGCGTTGACGGTCAAGATTGCCCGTCACATCGTAAAGCACAAAGTCGCCCGGACGCCCAAGTTCGCAATGGTTTTGCAGTTGGAGCCATTGCACACGTGCAACCTCACTTGCACGGGTTGCGGCCGCATTCGCGAGTACTCGACGAGCCTGAAGGACATGGTGCCGCTCGACAAGTGCCTGGCTGTTGCGCAGGAGTGTGACGCGCCGATGGTGTCCATTTGCGGCGGCGAGCCGCTGATTTACCCGAAGATCGAGGAACTGATCGCTGGTTTGCGCGAGCAGGGCAGGGTAATTTACGTCTGCACCAACGGCGTCTTCATGCGAAAGAAGATGCGCGAGTACATGGCCGCGCATTACAGCCCCGGGATGGAGGCGAAATTGCAGCGCCTTGTGGCCGAGCAACTGGTCAATGAGAAGGAGGCTGCCGCCATCCGCAACGCGGACGAGGCCGCGCGCAAGAAGGTCACGATTTCCCCGACGAAGTGGATGTATTGGAACGTCCATATCGACGGCCTCGAATACACGCATGACTTGATCGTCGAGCGCGAGGGCGTGTTCAAAGAGTGCGTGCTCGCCATGAAGATGGCGAAGATTCTTGGATATCAAGTCGCGACGAACACGACCGTTTACAAAGAGACTGACGCGAAAGAGCTCGAGGAGATGTTCAAGTTCCTCAGTTGGCTCGGCGTGGACGGCCACACCATCTCGCCCGGTTACGATTACGATGCCGCGAAGAAGGACATGGTGAAGCGGCTCGGGCGTGATCCCAAGGAGTTCTTCCTTACTCGTGACATCACCCGGCAGAAGTTCAAGGACATCCAGCGCTGGGGTGAAATGTTCACCATTTTCGGCACGCCGGTGTACCAGGAATTTCTGGCGGGCAAGCGCGAATTAACCTGCACCGCGTGGGCCATTCCAACTTACAATATCAAAGGCTGGAAGGCCCCCTGCTATTTGATGACGGATGGCCATTATAACGGTTACCAGGAGATGTTGAGCGGGGTGAAATGGGAGAAATACGGGGTCGTGGATGGCGTCGCGCGGGACCCGCGCTGCGAGAACTGCATGGTCCACTGCGGCTACGATCCCAGCGGCGCGTTGGGCACGAATTACCAGAGCGGCGACAACTGGAAGAATTTCAAATACAACTTCGGCTCCAAGCCGAAGCCGTACGCCGAGGGGCACTTGGTCAAGGCGCACAACGGCGTGTCCATTGGCAAGGGCCATCTGGCCGAGGCCAAGGCCGCGATCAATAGCGGCCTGGCGGGGGCCAAATCCTCCTTCGCCCGGGGGGGCAACGATGTGGGCGCGGACGTCGCTGTGACGACTGCAGGGGGTGGTTGCAGTTCCGGCGACACCTCCCAACGGGACGATCTTCTCTCCAAGATTCGCGAGGACAAAAAGGGGGAGTAAGCCCATTCGCCTATGATCGGGCCGTTGCGCATCCAAAATTTCAAGTCGATCCGGGATTTGAAGTTCAACGCGCGGCGGGTGAACCTCTTTATTGGCGAGCCCAACGTCGGCAAGTCTAACATCCTTGAGGCGTTGAGTCTGCTCTCTCCCCGCGCCTTGGAGTCGTTGGGGGACATCGTTCGTTTTGCCACTGTCCCGGATTTGTTTTTCGACCAGGACACCAAACTCACCATCCGGGTTTGGGCGGACAATCTGAGGCTGGCCATAGCGCGATTAGGCGCGGGATTCCAAGGCGAGATTCGCGAGGGCGGGAAGGACACGCTGTGCGGATTTTCCCTGGATCACTCCCGGGTGACCGGCTCGGGCGGCGTGGGGTTGGGCAGGCCGGACAACATCCGCTGCTATAAATTCAAGGCGATCCACCAGTTCGTGGATGCACATCCGGAACTGCTGCACGCGCCCTTCGGGGATAACATTGTGGCCGTGCTTTACGCCAATCCCGAATTGCGCCGGCGAATTGGCGGGCTGGTGCGGACCAAGGGATTCCGCCTCCAATTAAAGCCGACCGAGAGTCAATTGCTGGTCACCAAGGACATCAACGACGAGTTGTATAGCTACCCGTGGGTGACGGTGTCCGAGACGCTGCGCCGGGTCGTCTTTTTCATGACGGCCATGGAGACAAATCGAGAGGCGGCCCTGTTGCTCGACGAGCCGGAGACGTGCGTCTTTCCGTTTTACACCAAATACCTGGCGGACCGGATCGCGCAGGAGGAGTCCAACCAGTATTTTATCACAACCCACAATCCCTATTTGCTCTCCAATATTGTGGAGAAGACCGCGGCGAAGGATCTCGCGGTGTTTGTGGTGCGGATGGAGAACTGCGAGACGGGCGTCAAGCAGGTGCCGGAGTCGAATATACCCGAGTTGCTTCGGCCTGATGCTGACTCGTTTGTGAATTTTGACCGGTTGGTCGTCGAGGAGACGCGTTCCGGCGTGACTCTCAAATAACTTTTCCGGCTGGCTCAAAATACCGCCCGCTTAGTACAACGGATCGTAATGTTCCCGCTGGGTTCCGAAGGTCGGCTTGACCGCCTCGACATGCCCATCCGCGCAAGCAACTGTGCCGCGCCCGCTGTGTCGGGTGGTCAGGCCGTCTGTGGGCCAAAACCACGCGGCACTGACGGTCCCATGTAATGTCACGCGGGATGAATCCTCGTATGCCATGCATTTGTCCGCGAAAAGTATTTTTTGAGAGGGGGATTTAATCGCGGTTGCCGTGAAATTGTGGAGATTAAGCGCGTCGAGTGAGGATCTAATGCCGTCGGTAAATCCAATACCCTTCGCCGGAATGACCGAGGCCATCCCAGGCCATAGGGCCGGCGGGCCGGTGGCACGCGTTCCACAGTTTAAGCCATAGCTGAACGGGCACATCGTGCTTAGCTCTGTGGGGAACGAATTCAGCTTCCAAAGCGTCCGCGAAAGCACGAGGTCCGAAGGGCACCAAAGCAATTTCGGCGCGGGATTCCCGACATAGGGCATGAGGACGCCGGGCACGGGCCTCTGTATGCCGGTGTGTTGAGCGCCTCCGACGCCGTGCCAGTAGTCGGGCCATTGTAGCCAATCGCAAAGCCAAACTTCGCCGGCCAGGCCGGCCGCCGGAGATACATCCCGGTGATCGCCCCAGTACACTTGCATGGCCAAGCCGAGTTGCCGCACGTTGTTCAAGCAAACGATCCGCCGCCCGCGTTCCCTGGCGTG
>CAZMLP010000085.1:0-2242 GCA_964566745.1 uncultured Verrucomicrobiota bacterium
GAAAAACTGATCTGTTTGGTCAGTCGCGACGCCCCCTCTCTGTTGGCTCTGCTTCCTGTTAAAATCATGATCGTCCCTCAGCGTCTCGGCGTTGGGTCTTCACGATAAATCAAGAGCGGCAATTCCCTCATCACACCGGCGTTGAGTGTCCTGATTGTGCCGGTTCTTCGCGCGCCCATTCGCAGGTAGAAGCCCGCCGAGTGCGGGTCGGACTCGATCACCATTCTTTTGGCGCCGGTGGCCCGCATCCGCGCCGCCGCGTGTTGAAAAAGTTTTCGCCCGACACCGCGCCCCATTTTTCCCGGCAAGACCCACAGATGCTCCAGCCACGGCGGGTTCTCCCGGCGAGTGAGCAAATAGAAACCAAGGACGCAACCTCCGCTGACGGCCACGAAAGTCTCGTTCGCGGCAATCTCAACCGGTTGCAGGGTCAAGGTGTCGCTCCACAATTCGAGCCAGTGGCGCGGATAGCCCCAATGCGCCTTGGCGGTGAGCGCAATCCAACTGAGAAATTTTGCATTCGCCGGGCGGACGCGAACGATTCTCGTCACACCTTCCCGATCCACTTGCGGTCTTCCCACACGGACTTGAGCGAGGTGATATTGCGTGGATCGAGGACGTTCTTCGCGGCGGCGATGACCTTGCCGCGCTTGAGATTTTGCCACGCGTCACTGGCGCTGATGGCCACGAACTGGAGCACGCTGGGGTCGCGGTAGCAGTCGATCATGCAGCGCGTGCAGCCGTCGCGGATCAGCTTGGACTGGTCGAACTCGTAGATGTTGCACATCGGGGTCTCCCAGAAGTGGCAACGGTAGAGGTTCAGGTTCCAATCGAGGTAGAAATATTTGTGCCCGCCAAGGCAGCCGAACTTTTCCTTTTGGCCGCGCAGGTGGCGCTGCATCTCGGTCAGGCTCTCCGTCGGGTTTACGACCGGGTAGCCGCTCTTGAGTTTCATCTCCTTGATCTTCTCAAAGACCTGGATCAACTCCTCGGTCTTGTAGTTGACCAGGCTGGAATCGCTGAAGCTCAGGTAGCTCGACGCGAGGGAGGTGAGCGGATAACTGAACGTGCAACTGGTGAATCCAAGGTCCGCGAGGAAAGCGGGCAGCTTGTCGTAATCGTCGATCAGCTTGCTGGCCGTGACGCTGGCGGTGGTCTGGATGCCCAATTCCTTGAACACCTCGTTGGCGCGCTTGATCTTCTGGCAAACCTCGGGCAAACCTCGGTTTTTCTCGTGCTTGGCGACGTCATGCGAGTCGATTGACATGATGACGCTGGTGAGGCCGTCACTAGCCAGGTCGCGCATCTTCTGGTCGGTCCAGAGCGACCCGTTGGTGCAAATCATCGGATGGATGCCGCGCTCCGCCGCGTAACGGACCATCGCGCGCAAGTCCTTGTGCACCAGTGGCTCGCCACCGACAAAAAGCAGGTAGCCGATGTGGTTTTTCACCGCGATGTCGATCACATCGCGCGCCTCCTGCAGGGTGACGCTGCGGCGCTTCTTGGGATCAAAGCGATCCACCGCGAACCCGCAAAAATCGCACTTGGCGTTGCAGATGTTCGTGATGGCGAACTGGAGGTAGCCGGGTCCGCCGTGGTTCAACACCTCGCCGACAAGCTTGAGCACGCCCTTTTTGGGGCGCTGCACCGGTTGGGAAAAGTCAGGGGCTGCCTCGGCGGTCCGGGCAGTGGCGGTCGGCGGCGATGTGACGGTGGCGCTGTTCATCCACTAAAGCTACGATACTGTTCAAGAAGGGACAGGGGTGGCAACGCATTTCTTCAGCGTGACCTCCGGGCCTGGATCGTGTCAAATCAACGCATGAAACGGGGAATTTTGCTCGTGATGCTGTTTGCCTGGAGCTCAAGCGTTTGGGCGGCTTAAGAACTCCCAGACTTTACGTTCCTCAAACGGTTCGCCTCCTTCTCGCCGGACAAATCGTTCATTGTCACCGGTGTGTCGAATAAGAACGAGTTCGTGGTTTCCCTGCACAAGGTCACGGGCAAAACCATCCAGTTGGTTTGGAGCAATTCTCTCCCTGGAAACAAGGTTGGCGAATTCCCGCGGGCGTGGGTGTTCGAAAAGGATCGCGCGGTGGTGATTAAGTCCGGGGCCGCCTTCGGAGAGTCGCACGCCGGTCTGGTCTTTTTACGAAACGGTGCCTTGGCACGAGCTTGGAGCGTGGAGGAAATCTTTGCGTTGTTGCCGCAAACAACCAACCACACCAAGTTCGCCATAGCGTCG
>CAZMLP010000086.1:0-3239 GCA_964566745.1 uncultured Verrucomicrobiota bacterium
CCGTGATCCGGTGGGTGCGGTCGCTGGCGCTCCCTTCCCACCGGCTACCTTCATGCATCCCTCCGGGATGCGGCTTGCCGGGGAGAGAGGCCGAAGACGGGCGAACATCAAACCACGCTCATTGCAATCATGCGTCCCCCCGGGATGCCGTGAAATCACGAGGCAGCCGGTTTGCCGGGCGAGAATCAGGCTCTAATATGAGGAGGCGCGACCAATCTTCTGACATTTGGTTTGACCATGCTTGTCATGCGCCCCTCCGGGGCGCTGGCACGGGTAACGCCGTGGTCCGGTGGGTGCGGTCGCTGGCGCTCCCTTCCCACCGGCTACCTTCATGCATCCCTCCGGGATGCCAAGAAATCAGGAGACAGCCAAGTTTGCATGGCGAAAATCAGGTTCTAATATGAGAAAGCCCGGCCAATCTCATGACGTTTGGTTTGACCATGCTTGTCATGCGCCCCTCCGGGGCGCGGGGATTTCATATCGCGTCAATCCGGTGGGTGCGGTCGCTAACGCTCCCTTCCCACCGGCTACCATCATGCGTCCCTCCAGGACGCAGCGAAGCCATAAGTCAGTCACACTCGCTGGTGATAACGTTCCCCAGGGGAGACGGCCTGTTGTTTCGCGATGGCTCGTGTTATTTGTTTCTCTTTTACTCACCAGCCTTTCCTCCCCTGCCGCGGACTTCTCGGACATCGAGCCGTTGCTCCAGCAGCATTGCGTGGAGTGCCACGGCGTGAAGGATCCCGAGGCAAGCCTCGTGCTCGAATCCTATGAGGGCCTGATGAAGGGCGGCGAGAATGGCGCGGCGATTGTTCCCGGCAAATCCGCCGAGTCGATGCTGGTGAAAGCCATCGAGGGCACTTGGGGCAAAAAGGGGAAAAACGAGTTCATGCCGCCCGGCAAAAAAGAGAAACTCAGACCGGAGCAAATTGCCCTCTTTAAAGCCTGGATCGACGCCGGCGCGCCCGCGCCAAAGGGGGTTGCAGCCGTGACCGAGCTGAACGTCCCCAAAATCGCGCCAACGACCACGCCCCGCCGCGCGATCAACGCTCTGGCGTATTCCTCGAAGAACGGCCTGCTCGCCATCGCCCGCTACGGCGAGGTGGAGTTGTTTGATCCGGTGGAGCGGGTCACGAAACGCGTCCTCACCGGCGCGCGCGGAGCGGTCAACGCGGTCGCCTTTTCCGCCGATGGCGCATTCGTGTTCGGCGCATCCGGGCAACCGGGCCTCTCCGGCGAGGCACGCCAATGGAAAACCGACGACGGCTCGCTGGCGCGCGTGTTCGAGGGTCACAAGGACGCGCTCTACTCCCTGGCTGTCTCGCCTGACGGGATGACCCTGGCCACCGGCAGTTATGATTATCAGATCAAGCTATGGAACGTGGCGGATGGCGCGTTGCGCAAGACCATCGCCGCCAGCCAGGGGGCGATCTTTGACCTGGCGTTCCGCCCCGACGGCAAGGTGCTCGCCAGCGCCAGCGCGGACCGCACCGCGAAATTATACAATGCCGCGAGCGGTGATCGCATCGAGACGTTAAGCCAGGCGCTGAAGGAAGTTTTCGCCATCGCCTTCTCGCCCGACGGCAAACGCCTCGCCACCGGCGGCGGGGACAACCGCATTCGCATCTACGAAATCTCCGCCGAGGCGAAGGAAGGGTCGAACACGTTGCAACTCTCCCAGTTCGCGCACGAGGGCGCGATTCTGCGCCTGGCCTTCAGCGCCGACGGCAAGACGCTGCTCTCCGCCGCGGACGACAAGACGGTGAAGCTTTTCAACACCGCCGACTTCACGGAGCGCCTGGCGTTCGAGCGCCAGCCGGATTGGCCGAGCGCGGCGGCGTTCCTCGGCAGCGACCAGTCCGTCGCCATCGGGCGGCAGGACGGCACGCTCGAAATCTACTCCACGAAGGACGGCAAAGTGGTGCGGCCACCAGCGCCCGAGCTGGCCCGGATCGAGCCGCGCGGCATCCAGCGCGGGATCGCCACCAAGGTGAAATTGACCGGCAAACATTTCAGCGGCCTGACCGGGGTGAAAAGTCCTTCGGACAAGATCAAGGGCATCATTGAGCCCGGCGCCGCGCGCGAGGAGGCATGGATCACGCTGACCGCCGAGCCGGACACGATGCGCGGCGCGTTTGAAATCTCCGTGGTCAGCACCAACGGTGAAAGCGGCCGGGTGAAAGTTTATGTGGATGATTTGCCGCAGTGGAGCCGCAACGAGAATGGATTGGTTCCCGCTGTGGCCACCGAAGGCGTGACCGCCACCACGAACTTCACGCTGCCCGCCGGTCCACTCTCGGTCTGGGGAACGTTGCTGAAGCCCGGCGAGACGAACGATTACGCCTTCACCGCGCCCGCCGGCCAGACGCTGATTTTCGACCTCGATGGCCGGAGCCTGGGCGCCAAGGGAAACTTCTCCCTGATCCTGGCTGACGAGCACGGCAAGCCGCTGGCTAGCAATGACACGTTCTCCGGCGCGGACGATCCCTTTCTCGCGCGGACTTTTTCCACGGGGGGCACGTTCCACCTCCGCGTGCACGATGCCATGCTCACCGGCTCGGCGGATCATTTTTACCGCCTGAGCGTGGGCGCGCTGCCGTTCATTGCGGGCGTTTTTCCACTCAGCGTTCCGGCCAACACGGAAACCAACGTGCAACTGATTGGCTACAATCTGCCGAACGGCGGCAAGGTGACCGTCAAGTCCGGGAGTTCTGGCGAGGTGGGTTTGACGGGTGACGCGACCACTTGGCGGGCGCGCCGCGAAACGAAGCTGCTCGTCGCCGATTACGCCGCGCCGCTCGAGCAGGAGCCAAATGACTCGCCGGACAAGGCCAACAAGATTCCCGTGCCCGCCTCGGTGAACGGCCAAATCAACGGCAACGGCGGGGACGTCGATTACTTCACCTTCGACGCGAAGGAGGGGCAGAATTTCATCATTGAAACCACCGCCGTCCAGCGCGGCGCGCCGACGGACACCAAGGTGGAGGTGCTTTGGCCGAACGGCAAACCGGTCGAGCGCCTGCAACTGCGCGCGTTGCGCGACTCGGCATTCACCTTCCGCAACAAGGACGCGAACGATTTCGGCATCCGTTTCGAGAATTGGGAGGAGATGGAGTTGAATGATTATATTTACGCAAACGGCGAGGTGATGAAGATGAACCGCCTGCCGCAGGGGCCGGACTCGGACAGCCTGCTCTACTCCTCGAATAACCGCCGCCGCCCGTACTTCGACACCACGG
>CAZMLP010000087.1:0-3437 GCA_964566745.1 uncultured Verrucomicrobiota bacterium
AACGCGGCGGATGCGTGGGAAAAGATCACGGCCGGGGCCTCGCTCGTGCAGACCTATTCGGGATTGGTCTATGAGGGGCCCACTATTGCCCGGGAAATTGTCACAGGATTAAAAGAGCGGTTGACCGCGAATGGATTCAAGGATTTGAAATCGGCGGTGGGGAGCGAGACTTAATATTGCCACGGATCAGGTTTCATTTACCCCGCCACCGCATCGCATCCCCTGATGGATTGATCTTGGCTCATTTGTGCCGGAGAAAAGAGATGCTTTTTCACTAGTGAGAAATTATTGCCGACGAAAGGGCTGTTCTGTTGACGCGGTTTGCCCGCAACTTCCTGGATTTGCCTTAAAACTCCTCCCCGTCGAAAATCCCGCTCCCATTTCGGATTAAGCGGCGCCTTGATCCGGCTTTATCGGCCTTGATTCGCTTTTTCCTAGCTTCTTCAATAACCACTCTTTTTCCATCGCAACAATTTGCTTGGCAACGCTTTGCGATTTTTTAGCCGATAACCCATCGGCGATTTGGTTGGCAAGCTCCATTTGGGGCCGTCTCGCCAATACTAGATTCAACGGAGTTTTCCACAAAAACCACCACGCAGGAAATTGGTGATTTCTTCGTCATCGCACCTCGGCGTGGCAATTTCCCTCCATTCATCTCCTAGACGTTTTCGATCCTTCCTTGGTTTCAGCCAAACGGTGATTTCGACGACTTTCCACCTTTCCATTTGCCCATCAAAGCCATCCAACATACTGTCCCGCGTTTCCAGTTGGTTCACATTATGCTGTTCAACCATTCGATGCATTGTCCCACAACGGGTTTCACTCCAAACGTGACACCCAACTCCCGCGCCCGACGCGGCCCTGATTTCAGTTTTTGTTGTTCAAAAACAAGAGTTAACCGTTTTGTAACAGAGAATGGCGAACAGCCAATTACCGCCAAAACAGCCCCCCAACAGCCGCTTTGGAAATTGATCGCGACGATTGTCGCTTTTATCGGCATCACGCTTTCCGTCCACGCCGGCTCGATCTTGCGCGAGGTCTATCAGGGCACAGGCGGGGGAACGGCCATCAGCGACCTGACGAATGCCTCCATTTACCCCGATCATCCCACGTTGACCAATCTGGTGACGGACTTCTTCGAGTCGCCGAGCAACTTTGACGAAAACTACGGCCAGCGCATGCGGGGCTATGTTGTCCCGCCCGTGTCAGGCAGCTACACCTTTTGGCTCGCGACGGACGACAACGGCGCGCTGTTCCTCAGCACGGATGACAACCCCGTCAACCGAAAGCTCATTGCCACTGTTTCCAGTTGGGTGCCGCCCCGGGTTTGGGAGCAATACGCGGAGCAGAAATCCGCGCCCGTGACGTTGCAAGCGGGCAAGGCTTACTACGTCGAAGCGCTGATGAAAGAGGGTGGCGGCGGCGACAACCTGGCGGTTCGCTGGCTGCGGCCTGACGGCGCGGACGAAGGCCCCATCCCTGCCACCTATCTGCTACCATGGGGCGTCAGCTTTACGCCGCCGATCATTACGCAGCAGCCGACCAACACCACTGTGGTGGAAGGCCAAACGGCGACCTTTTCCATTGGGGTGAAAAATCTCGACTTGATCAGTTACCAATGGAGTCGCAATGGCGCTGTGATTCCCGGCGCCACAGGATCCATCTACAGTTTCGGGCCGGTGACCCTCGCGGACAATGGAGCCACGTTCAGCGCGATTCTCACCAACAAACTCGGCGCCACCAACACCACGGTCGCCACGCTTGCCGTGACGCCGGACGTGACTCCGCCCAAACTCACCAATGTGGTGAATCTCGGCCCCACCACGATCCGGCTGCAATTCGACGAGGCCGTGTCCACCAGCACAGCGACGGTTCCGGGCAACTATTCTGTCGGCGGTGGCGTGACAGTCACGTCCGCCGCCTTTGGCGCGGACAACCAGACCATTCTGCTCACGATGGCCCCGCTCACGTACGGAACCACCTACACCGTCACGGCGAAAAACATTCAAGACCGCGCCCAAACGCCCAACACCATTGCGCCGGGAAGCCAGCTCTCGTTCCTAGCCCTTGAGTTCGTCTCGGCTGACATTGGCGGAAGCGGGAGCATTCAACGCCTGGGACCGGGCGCGTATGACGTCAACGGCGGCGGCGCGGATATCGGGGGTGGCAAGGATCAATTCCAATTCGCGTGGGAGTTGCGCTCGGGCAACTTCGACGTGCAAACCCGGGTGGCGGGCGTGGCGGTCACCGACCCGTTTTTGCGCGTCGGGCTAATGGCGCGCGGCACGCTGGATGCAAGTTCCGCTTTCGCCGGCGTGTTCGGCTCCTCAGCCCAAGCCGGCTGTTTCTTCGAGTCGCGCGGCGCCACCGGGGCCACTGCGACCAACGCCACATTCAATGGTGGTTTTCCGGTGAATTATCCGCAGACGTGGCTGCGCCTGCGGCGCGCGGGCAACACATTCACGGGTTTTGCCAGCCTGGACGGTGTCACCTGGGTTCAACTGGGGACGGCAACGATCACCTTGCCCGGCCAATTGTATGTCGGTCTCGCCGTCACCAGCGGTAATGCCTCCACTTCCACCTCGGCCCAGTTCCGCGACTACGGCAACACCACTTCGACGACTACAGGCACATTTACCAGGGACCGCGAGCCGCTCGGGCCAACCAGTCGCCACACGGGCCTGGTCTTCTCGGAAATCATGTATCATCCGAAGGCGATCCCTGGCTCGACGAACAACCTTGAATTCGTTGAAATTTACAACGCCGACTCGATCTTCGAGGACATTGGTGGCTGGCAGATACAGGGCGGCATTAGTTACACCTTTCCACCGGGATTCCGGCTCGCGGCCGGGGATTTCGTGGTGATTGCCGCCGACCCCGCTGCCTTGAAGGCGGCGTATGGCATTGATAACGTGCTTGGCCCGTGCACGGGCGCGCTAAACAACGCGGGCGACACCATCAAGCTGGTGGAGGCCAGCGGCGCCATCAAGCTCGACCTTTCTTACTCGCCCTCGGCCCCGTGGCCGGTGGCCGCAGACGGCACGGGGCATTCCTTGAGCCTGTTGCGTCCCAGTTATGGCGAGGCCGACCCGCGCGCCTGGGGCGCGAGCGAGGCCATCGGCGGCTCGCCCGGCGGGCTGGACACCTTGTTGTCCAATCCTCAGCGCGGCGTGGTAATCAACGAGTTTCTCGCGCACACGGACGAGCCGTTGGTGGATTACATCGAACTTTACAACTCGAACAACGCGCCGGTCGATCTCAGCGGCTGTTATCTCACGGACGACGCCAGCACCAACAAGTTCCGCATTGCCGCGGGGACAACCATCCCCGCGCGCGGCTTCCTCGCGTTTGACCAAAATCAATTGGGATTCAGTCTGGACGCCAAGGGCGAGTCGCTCTTTCTGGTCAACTCCAACGCCACGCGCGTGATCGACGCC
>CAZMLP010000088.1:0-2593 GCA_964566745.1 uncultured Verrucomicrobiota bacterium
GACCGCTTTGCCGGTTACGCCGCCAAGCAGATCCGGTTTGGCCCGAACGCCACCGCCACGAAGGAAAAGCCCAAGGCCAATTTGCGGCACCCTTAAAAACCCATTTGCCCGTCACCTTTCGCCGGGCTAGCTTGTCGCATCATTTTGGCGGGCGAAAGAGCGCCCGTGACAACCAGCATTGCCCAGTGTCCATTCACTCAACCAAAATCGCTATGATGACCCGACGCGAAGCCCTGAAATCCACCGCCCTCGCCATGGCCGCGACCGCCGCCTCCGGCTTGCCCAGACTCCTCGCCCAGGCGCCTGCCGCGCCCACCGGCCCGTTTACTCTGCCCCCGCTCGGTTACGCGTTTGACGCCTTGGAGCCACATATCGACGCGCAAACGATGCAGATTCATCATGACAAGCATCACGCGGCCTATGTGAACAATCTCAACAAGGCGATTGCGGGAACCCCGGAGGCCGGCAAGCCAATCGAGGAGCTGTTGCGCGATCTCAACTCTGTTCCGGCGAACATCCGCACCGCCGTTCGCAACCAGGGCGGCGGCCATGCCAATCACACCTTTTTCTGGCAATTGTTGAAGAAAAACGAGGGGGCCAAGCCCTCGGGTGAACTGGCCCAGGCCATCGACAAAAAATTCGGCGGCTTTGACAAGTTTAAGGAGGAGTTCACCAAGGCCGCCACTGGCGTATTTGGCAGCGGTTGGGCCTGGCTGGTCGTGAGCGGAAAAGATCTCCACATCACCACGACGCCTAATCAAGACTCGCCGCTGACTTCAAACACCCCAAAAATGGACCCGGAGTTGGCCAAGCGTTATGGACTCACCCAGCCTCCGGGTGCTGCCAGTGGGCCTGGCGCGACACCAGTCATTGGCCTCGATGTCTGGGAGCATGCCTATTATTTGAAGTACCAGAACCGCCGCCCCGAATACATCGCCGCGTTTTATAACGTGATCAATTGGGACTTCGCGACCGAGCAGTACAAGAAGGCCATCGCGTAAATTCTTGCCCTTGCAATTTCGCGCGCCGGAATGGCATCAGCCACCGGCGCGTTTTTATTTCTCATTTCCAAGCGTTGCGCAAGAAGTCCAAATAATTCCCCGACATCATTCCCTCAATGTCCGCCGCCGAATAACCACGCGCCTTGAACATCTCCGGCAGTTTGGTCAGGTCCGCAATGGTGTTCAGGTCGGCCGGAGTTTGCTCGCGACCGAACGCGCCATCCAGATCCGTGCCGATTCCGGCGTGCCGGGCGTTCCCGGCGATCTGGCAGACGTGGTCGATATGATCGAGCATCTTCTCGAGCTTCAACCCGGCGGACTCCGGTGTGGTCTGCTTGCGCACCCAGCCGGGGATCATCATCCACGCGTCAAGCGCGGCGCCGATCACCGCGCCCCGCTGGATCAACGCCTTGATCTGCTCATCCGCGAACTGGCGGTTATGCGGCACCAGCGCACGGCAGTTTGAGTGGCTCGCCCAAACCGGCCCGGTGAAAAGGTCCATCGCCTCCCAGAAGCACTCGTCGCACAGATGCGTCACGTCCAAAATCATCCCGAGCCTGCCCATCTCCTTCAACAACTCGCGTCCCCTGGCATTAAAGCCGCCATTCGAATCGGTGCCGAACGCATAAACGCCCGGCCCGTAATGCGCCGGCCCCACCGCGCGCAAGCCGTGGCCATACGCAAGTTCCAAGTGCTTCAGCGTGATGATCGAGTCCGCGCCTTCGAGGCTCAAAATGAATCCCACCGGCAATTTCTCGCGCGCCTCGTCGGTGGCCCCTTGCCAGGTGGCCAGGTGCTTCTCCATCGCGGCGAGACCGGTGATTTGCCGCATCTCGCCCGCCTCCTCCATCGCGCGATACCAGGCCAGTTGCCCTTGGGTCTGCGCCCATGCCTGTGCCTGCGAGTGCCAGCCAGCGACAGGGCTTGCCCCCATTTTTGTGCGGGCGATTTGCGTGGCGACACACAACCCGATTCCGCCGCGCCGCATCTCCGGGAGGCAGACCGTGCCACGCCCGCGATCCGGCTTGTCGGTGAGGTGTTGCTCGCGCTGGCGGATTTCGTCGATGGGCCGCGTGTAGTCGCGGTTCCACTCCATCGCGTTCATCGCCAAATCCAAATGTGCGTCAAAGATAAACATATCCCAATGCCATTGCAGTGCCCGCCGTCCAAATCAATGAGACAGCATTCCCAGCACGGTGTTCAGAAGCAAGGTCAACCCCAGCGCGACGAACGCGATCACCGTCTCCACGACAGTCCAAGTGCGCAGCGTCTGCGGCACGCTGAGGTTCAGGTATTCCTTCACAAACCAAAATCCGCCGTCGTTCACGTGCGACAAGATCAATGATCCCGCGCCGAGCGCGATCACCAGCAACTCGGCATTGATTCCCGGCGTCGCGGCCACAATGGGCGCCATGATGCCCGCGCTCGCCGTGATCGCCACCGTCGCCGAGCCGACCGCCACGCGAATCAGCGCCGCGATGAGCCAGCCGAGCACCAACGGCGACACGGGCAGGCCCTTCGCCATCGCGGCGATGGCGTCGCCCACTCCGCTGGCAACCAGCACTTTATTGAACCCGCCACCCGCCCCGACG
>CAZMLP010000089.1:0-4541 GCA_964566745.1 uncultured Verrucomicrobiota bacterium
AAGCCCTCCGCTCAAAAGGAGTAAAAGAGAGTTCAAATTCTTCATTTTGAATCAGGCGTTGGCTGAAAGATCAATTGCGAGAAATTGTAGAGCGCCTTTTTCCAGTGCTGGAAGTCATGCGCGTGGTCGTTGACATGCCAAACATGCGGAACGCCCTTCTCTTTCAGATAGGCATGGACGCCTTGGCTGATCCGGATGAGACCGTCCTTGTTGCCGCACGAAATCCAAAGCAATTTCAGCTGTTGTAGGGCTTTTTCGGGGTCGGGAACAAGCTCCGCCGCCGGCTTGGTGTTCGGCGCGGAGGAGAAGCCGCCGACCCACGCAAACGTGTCGAGGTTGGCCAGGCCGAAATTCAGCGATTGGCCGCCACCCATGGAGAGCCCCGCCAGCGCGCGGTTCTCGCGATCCCGCTTCACGGAGTATTTGTCCTCGATGAAGGGAATGAGATCGCCGAGCAAATCCTTGTCGAATTTTGCGAACGCGGGCGCCGTGGCCATGGCATTCGGGCCGGGGCGGTCGTCCGTTTGCGCCCGGCCATTGGGCATCACGATAATCATGGGCACGGCTTTCTTTTCCGCGATCAGATTGTCGAGGATGATTTCGGGATGCCCTCCGTTGCGCCATTCGTTCTCGTCACCGCCAATGCCGTGCAGCAGGTACAACACCGGATATTTCACATCCACCGAGTAACCAGGCGGCGTGTAAACCAAGGCGTGACGCTTGTTTCCGACGGATTTGGAATCGTATTCGACCATTTCGAGCCGGCCATGCGTGATATCCCCGCGCGCCCGGTCGAAGCCATCGGGCGGACTCGGAAACGCCGGCTTGTCATCCGGCCCGAGTTCGATTGGACCGCCAAACCCGCCGCGTCCCGCACGCGGCGCTGCGGCGATGCGAGTGGCGGTGGATTGTTGGGCGCCCAATTCGCCGACTTTGCGGGTGAACTGGATTCCCTTGTCGCCCACCTTGCCGGTGAACTCGATCGCGATTTCGCGCTCCTGAATTCGCCGCGTTTCCACAAACGTCACAGTGTCACCGGTCAACTTGGCGTTCGTGAACTCAATATCGCGTTTTTGGCCGTCAGTTTCGGCGGTCCCTTTCGCGGCGAGATCTCCGTCTTTCATTTGAAACTCGAAACGGTACAATTGGCGTCCCACCTGAGTCTCGAATTCCGCCTGCCAGCGGCCGGAAATGTCGATTACGGGCGAAGCGAGTTTTGCCACCAATTCCTCGGTCGCGAAGTCACCGACCCGGCGAGTGAGCTTGATCTCCCTGCCGGAGACCTTGCCATGATAACTGATATTCAGTTCGTTGCCTTGGTAGCTCAAAAGCTCGACGAAAGAAATGGTGTCGCCGTCCACTTTGCCGTCTTTGAGTTGCGACTGTTGTTTTTGGTCGCCGATTTCCGAATTGGCCTTTCCAGTGAGGTTGTTTCCTTCCTGCTTGAAGTCAAACGTGTATTTCTGAACGCCGATTTGGGTGTTGAATTCCGCTTTCCATGTGCCCGTGATGTCCGCCCCGAACAGGGATAGCGACGTCACGGCCAGGGTCAGGGCCAGTCTAAATTGCATAGGTTTGAAAGGGTGATTATGAGACGAAATCGACAGACGCTCAATCCTTGAACAGCAGGGGGGCCAACTCGTGCAAGCTGCGCCGCCAGCTTTGCCTTTCGTGGGCCGTGTTCGGGGAGACATAGAAATGGCTGTTGATGCCGGCTTGTTTCAATGCCTCCGTGTCTGCCTTGGGATCACCCCGGCGGGCGCGGTCCCCTTCCAGTTCCCGGCTTCCGTAACTGACAAACACCAGCTTGACCTTCTCCTTGAAGCCGGCCGCCTTGTTGACGTCGTCCATTTTGATGGAGCCGCCGCTGAAGAGGCCGATGTGGGAAAACTTGTCGAGGTTTCTCAGGGTGATCGTTCTCGTTTCCATGCCGCCCATCGAGAGCCCGGCCATTGCGCGATGCGGCTGGTCGGAAATCGTCCGGAAATTCGCGTCCACAAAAGGAATCAACTCGCCGACCAGAACCGTCTCGAACGGCTTGATGTCGAAATTCGCCAAGCCGCCCGGTTTCGTGTCGTTCGTCATGCCGTACGTCATCACGATAATGAATGGCCTGGCTTTGTTTTCGGCGATCAAGTTGTCCATGATCCAGGCGGCGCGACCCTGCACGCCCCAGCCGTACTCGTTCTCGCCCCAGCCATGTTGAAGATACAAAACCGGGTAACGCTGGCCTGCGTTCTGATCGTATCCCGGGGGCGTGTAAACATAGGCGTGCCGCTCTGACTCCGTGCTTCGGGAATAAAAGTAAACCTCGCGCAGTTGCCCGTGAGGCACATTTTTCAACGCGTAAAAATCCTGGTCCTGGGCCGGGAGCTCCACCGCGCTGCCCCAGCGCTGGGCGCCGAAGTAAAAGAGGCTGTTTGGATCCGGAACCTCGGCGCCATCAATTTTGATGGCGTAATAATGAAAGCCCTCGTCCAGCGGTCTCGTGTAGCCGTACCAGGCTCCGTCCTCTCCTTTCGTGAACTCGCTGCTATCCCTGAAGGTGCAGCCCACGCTCCTGGCCTCGGGCGCAACGATGCGGAACTTGACGCGGCCTTCCGAATTGCCCTTGGGATATTCCTTGCCAGCCTGGTTGGATGAAAGCGGCTTCCAATCGTCAGCAGGCGCTTTGTTCTCTGCCGCGCAAAGGCCGCTCATGAGCGCCCATGCGGACACGAAAAGAGATAGTCTGGTTTTCATGGTGTCTTGGGGTGAATGGGATGGTTGTTTTTTTACGGGTTCAGTGTGCTGCCACTGTGTCGCTTTGGGGTTTTCCTTGCTCGAACAGCGCCCGGACCTCCCGAGAGTCCAGCGCGCGACCGAAAAGACAAAATTCGTCCATGGCCCCGCTGAAGTTTCGGATCATGAACGGGTCATCCGCCGGGAATCCCTTGGCGTTCCAGTTGCCCAACTCCGCGGCGCCAACGCGGAACGGCGGACGAATCTTCAACCTGGTTTCTGCCACTGGAAATCCGTTGAGGTAATGGATGACTCGCTGCGTGTTGGCGTCGAGCACGACGGCCAAGTGGAGCCAAGTGCCGAATTTTTCCAAGGTGATCATGGGCGCACTTGCCACGATTTGGTGGTCGCCTTTTTCCTGGCCGATCACTGTCATTCCCAGCACTCCGTCGCGGCGGATCAACCAGTGAATGGTTCCGGGCTCAAATCCATCGCTCATAAAGAGAGAGTTGATCTTGCGATCCAATCCCTTGACGCAAACCCAAGCGGCCAACGTCAAAGCGTGAAACTCTCCTGGTACCGAAACGCGGACCCGGTCGTTTACACTTTGATACTCCAAGGCCTGTTTGCGCGGCCAGCGGCCTTTGCCCCACTGGCAGCCCACGACCGTCGCGTCGGGCATGTCGTCCTCCGGCTTTCCCGAGTTGGCAAGCCGCCAGACCGGTTGACCCGCGTCTTCAAAATCAAAATGCAAGAGCAAAGACGGATCGCCGTCCAAACGTTTGCCTGATTTGCGCCATTGGTCATGCCGTCGCGCGCATGCGGCCGCCGACCTCTCCTCCACGTCAAACAATGACGCGAAGGCGCCCCATTGCGCCGTGATCGGGCGCAAAGCCTCGGCTTTTCTTATTAGCGCGCCGAACCCTTCAGCCAACATCTGGCCCCGAGTCTCCACGCCATTATCCACTTTGATCTGACCTTTGAAAACGTGCGCCTCAGTCACCCGGTCGCTTGCGTCCAGCCCGTAGGAGGCTCCAGCAGCCGAAAAGAGGGCATGCGGAGTGTCAATTTGAAAACCAAGCGCCTGACTGGGAACCTCGGCCACCATCTTTCCGCGATGACAAAAGGCATGGTTTTGGGAAATGAGCCGGACTTCCGCCGGGCCTTCCACCACCAGTCTGGCGCCGCTGTAGAAAATGATTTCCGCCAGGCCGGCATCAAGGCGGATCCAGCCCGGCTCCATCGGGGCTCCCAGCCGCGGAACCTCATTGGTCCGATTCCATTGCGCATCCGCCGTCCGGCTCAGCATGGCCACAGCCTTGCTGGTGGTCAGGATACGTTCCGGGGAGCGGGAATGTTGCCGGTTCCACTGCCCCAAAGCCATCAACGCCACACCAGCGGCCAGGGCCACGGGCCACAATATGCGCTTCCCCATTCCCCACCCGCGCGGTATGCGTGAAACTCCCCCCGGCCCGCCTGCCTTGGCGTCTGGCCCGGCAAAGATTGCAGCCTTATCAATGTGCGCCGAAACGAACAAGTCGCGATCCGAGGCGAGGGTGGAATGGAGTGCCACGCGGAGGATGTATTCATCCCGGGCGGCGGGTTGGTCGCGCAGCAATTCATGGAGCGCCCGGGCCTGCTCCTCCGAGGCCACCCCATGACACACGGCCGCGACCGCGTCATCGTATTCGCTCGAGGGGTATGCGATTTTCATGTTGTCCCCTCGCTTTTCACCACGCCCTCAACGCAGAGTTGGAGCGCCTGGCGAATTCGTTGCAAGGCTTTGTAAGTGGACGCCACCGTCCGTCCGCCACGCCCGG
>CAZMLP010000090.1:0-2412 GCA_964566745.1 uncultured Verrucomicrobiota bacterium
CATTCGGGCGTGGATCACATTGCCGTTATCCATCGTCAGTTCAGTGATTTTGGCCCCGCGTTTCTTGACCTTCGCCAATTGTTCGCCAAACCGGATCTTTACGCCCGCCTCGCGCGCCATTTCGTCCAGGGTTCGCTCTGCGACGCCCGGCTCGAAGGTCCAGGCCTCCTCCTTGCCGTAGTGCCGGCCTAACCGGCGGTAAAACTCGCGGGAGATGCCACCAATGGCGTCTTTGTTGCCAATGTCCGTCTGGCCGAGCCCGCCGGAGGTCATGCCGCCGAGGTGGCGGCCCGGCTCGATGAGAATCACCGATTTGCCTTGTCGCGCGGCTTGGACCGCCGCCGCCACGCCTCCGGCTGTTCCTCCGTAAACACAAACATCACTGGCGGGCGATTCCGCCCGGGCAGGACCCGGGAACATTAGAAGCACGGCCAAAACCTGGCGGCAAAGCGCTAAGAATTTCATGATGGGCGCGGGCGTTATTCCGGCCCGAAGGGAGATGGTTTGCGGGAAACCAGCGAATCGTGGCTGTTTTCCCCCCGAACCTTCATCCGGGTTTGATTGTCCGGCCATTTTTGAATGGCCATAAAGATTTTTTGGGTGTTAGTTTATGGTTTAACGTTGTCGGGGTCGAAGAAAATGATTCAAGGGCGTAGCACTGCCCGATCAACCCCCCGCGACTAAACTATGAGCGAGCGATCCCATTGGTCGAGCCACTTACCGCCATGGGGAACCAGCCTGGTGGTGTTTGCCGCCGCCGGCTTGGTGGCGGCGTGGTCGATTTACGCGCAACGCCGCGATGCCAGACTGGCGGCCGGCGCCGCGGCTTCCTCGGCCTGCGATGAGCTGGGATCGCGCATTTCCGCCCGCCGCAATTTATTTGAGCAGATCGCCGCGCGCTGGGAGTTCGAGGGGGGAAGGTCGCCCCGCCAATGGCAATTCGACGCGGAGTTGGCCAGGCGTTGCGATTCCCTGCTGGAAGAGTTGGTGTGGGTTGGCGCGGACCGGAGGGTGGAGCGAATTTCCCCCACCCAAGGACGGCCTCCTGTTTCTGAGGTGTCCGCCGCCTGGCTGGAAGAATGGTCCGGATGGCGAAGCGGGGTTCGGATGGAGCGGGGATTGGGGATACTGGGATCGGGCCGGGAAATCGATTTCGTGACGCCGGTCTGGCTGAAAGGAGCTCCCGCCGGCTGGGTGGTGGGAGCGTATTCGACCGAGCGGTTTTTTGCGCGATTGCTGGGCAATGTCGCGCCCGGTTATCAACTTTTGGTAACGGATGGCTCATCCCCTTTGTTTCACCGGAAAGCGCCCGTCGATCATGCTCGCGGGCCGGCGGGCGAAAGGGCCCTGGCCGTCCCGGGGCGCGAGTGGCAGGTGACCGCCACTGCCGGCGTGTCCCCCGCTGTCCTGGTGGATTACTCCATGCCGCTGCTCCTGCTGGCGGGAGGAGGCATGCTGGCGGTCCTTTTGGGAACCGCGCTGCAGCAGGCCAGGCAATTGCGCGCGGCCTCGGAGCGGTCCCAGGCGGCACAGGCGAAGCTGGAGGACGAAATCTACGCGCGAAAATGGGCCGAGGTGGTGCTGCGCGCGAACGAGCAGCGTTTTCGCAATGCGTTTGACCACGCGGGCATTGGCATGGCGCTGGTCTCGCTGGAGGGAAGATGGCTGCGGTTCAACAAGAGCCTGTGCGAGATCGTCGGGTACGGGCCGAACGAGTTGCGCCGGCTTACTTTTCAAGACATCACCCACCCGGAGGATTTGTCCGCCGATCTGGCCCAAGCCGGGCGTTTGCTGGCGGGGGAGATTCGCAGCTACCGGATGGAAAAGCGCTATTTCCACAAAGCCGGTCATGTGGTTTGGATCCATTTGACCGGCTCGGTTATGCGGGACGACCAGGGAAAGCCGCTCTATTTCATCTCCCAAATCGAGGACATCAGCGCCCGCAAACAGGCGGAGGCGGCGTTGCGGCAAACGACCGCCGAACTCACGGGTTTGCTCCGCCACAGCCCGCAATTGATCATGATTTGCGACCGGGAGAGCCGCTGCCAGCTCATCAACGAGGCGGCGGCGAAAGTTCTCGGGTGCGATGGCAAGGGGGCGGTGGGGCAGCCGTTCGAGGCGGTGGCGCCACCGCATCTGGCGGCGCTTTTCCGCCAGCGGCTGGCACGGCTGGTCGCGGGCGAGGAGTCCTTTGTGGTGGAGGACTCGCTGGAGGTGGATGGCGTGACACGCTATTTTTCCACCATGCTTTTCACGATGCCGGGGGACGCGCGGACCGCCACCCTGTATGGCGCCATGGCGTCCGACATCACGGAGCGGGTGATGGCCGAGCAGGCGTTGCGCGAGAGCGAGCGGTTGTTTCGCGCGACCTTTGACCAGGCGTTCCAACTGGCCGCACTCCTTCGCCCGGAC
>CAZMLP010000091.1:0-1533 GCA_964566745.1 uncultured Verrucomicrobiota bacterium
ACCAGGCGTTTAACATGGAGCAGCCCGATCCAAAGTCGAATCTTTGTCCCGAATGCGGACAACCATGCCCGGGGCCACCGGTGACGGGCGGCGCCGTTTGCATGACTTGCTGCCAGTCTTTGCCGAGGGAGAGTAGTGACACGAACTTCAAGGTTCTCAGAATATTTTTGGTGCTAATAATGGTCGGAATCATTTTTATCGCCCTAGTGTTTAGCGGCTGCAGCGGCGGGCATTTCTGAAACGCTCTCGTGAACAGTAACCCCATCCATTTCAAACCCGCCGGCGAGTTGCTCAAGCGCACCACGAGCCGTTGCCCCGTGTGCCACGCGGCCTGCCCGGCGGAGGTGTGGCGCGTCGGCGGACGCCCGCCACAAGTGTTCCTCAAGCGGTTTTGTCCCGCGCACGGCGAGCGCTCGATCTGCATCGCGTCGGACGCGCGCTTCTATTGGATGGCGCAGGGCAACCCGGCCAACGCCTGTTGCGGTGGCGGGGCTTGTTGCGCGGCGGATGGAGACGCCACCGGCACGCTCGGACGCAACGCCGCCGGGCGCGGGGACGCCGCGTTTGAGACGCTCTCCACCTGCCTGGCGCTCATTGAAATTGTTCACTCGTGCAACCTCGCCTGCCCCGCCTGTTACGCCAATTCGCCGGTGGGCGCCGGCTCGTGCGTGGACGCGGTGCCGTTGGACGACATTCAACGGCGCGTCGAGGGTGTGATCGCGCGCAAGGGAAAGCTGGAAATCCTCCAACTCTCCGGCGGCGAGCCGACGTTGCATCCGCAATTTTTCGAGCTGCTCGAGTGGGCGCAAACCCATCCGCGCATCGATTACGTTTTGCTAAACACGAACGGCGTCCGCATCGCGCAAGAGGAGGCGTTCGCCGCCAGCCTCGCCGTCGCGGCGAAACGCCGGCGGCTCCAACTCTATTTGCAATTCGACGGTGTGCAGGTGGAGGGGCAGGAGGCATTGCGCGGCCGCGATCTGCGCATGTTGCGCGAGCGGGTGCTCGAACGCTGCGCCGCGATGGATCTGCTGGTGACGCTCGCGATGACGGTCACGCCGGAGAACCTGCCGCGCCTCTGGGACGCGATCGAATTCGGCCTGCATCAACCGCAAGTGCAAGGCATCACCTTCCAACCACTCTTCACCAGCGGGCGACTCCCGCTCGCGGACCGGCTGGCCGCGCCGAAGACCCGCCTGAACACGGCGGACATCATTCTCGCGGCGGTGGGGCAATCTCGTGGAAACCTCCGCTTCGAGGATTTCACGCCGTTGCCGTGCGGCGACCCCAATTGCGCGACCATCGGCTATTTGCTGCGCTTGAACGGCGAGGTCCGCTCCATCAGCGACTTCGTTGATTTCACCAAATTGCAGGAGTTCTTGCAGGACAAGGTGCAATACACGCTGGAAGATTTGGCGCGTTGCGGCTGCGAGGCCGAGCCGCTCGGCGCGGTGTTGCGGCGGCTCGAACTGAAATCGTCCAACGCGTTTCGGATCATGATCAAACCGTTCATGGACGCGTGGACGTGGGACC
>CAZMLP010000092.1:0-8234 GCA_964566745.1 uncultured Verrucomicrobiota bacterium
AAAGGCGGGCGTTCCTTGCGCGGTGGCGGGCGACAACGCGGTTGGCGCATGGGTTTCGCGAGTGGACGAGGCCGCGGTTCGCAACACCCAAGACGTGGATATTCTTTTGCGGCGATCCGACCTTGCCGCCGCCACCGAAGCGTTGGAGTCAGCGGGATTTGTTCACCGTCACACGGCCGGATTGGAAATGTTCCTGGACAGTCCGGATGCCAAAGCGAGACGCGATCCATTTGGTGTGGGCGGAAGAGCGGGAGCGCCCGGATTACTTGGTTCCGTCGCCCAGCGTGACCGAAAGTGAGGCCACGCCGACCTTTCGCCTGCTGACGCTGGACGCTCTTGTCCGCATGAAGCTGACCTTTTTTCGTGACAAGGACAGAACCCACATTCGCGACCTGATTGACATCGGCTTGGTCGATGTGGCCTGGCTTGACCGCGTGCCGCAGGAGCTCCGTTCACGCCTCCAGCAATTGTTCGATACCCCGGAGGGCTGATGACTTGTGATATGAAGGTTAAGGCGTGAAGTAGAGTGTCCACACCCCTTCTCCCAACGTTCCTCCTGTCCCGTAACTTCTACTCCCGCCCCGCCTCGGGCAGGGCGAAGGCGACGATGCTGCCGCCAGCGGGGCGTCCTGACTTCCCGCCTCCCGCCGAAATTACGACGAACTGGCGCCCGTTGACCATGTAGCTGCTGGGCGTTGCATTCCCTCCGAACGGCAACGCCGCTTGCCAAAGAATGGCGCCAGTCCGCTTGTCGAACGCCCGGAACGTTTCATCCGCCGTCGCGCCAATAAAAATCAGGCCGCCAGCCGTCACGACCGGCCCGCCGTAATTCTCGGTGCCGGTGGTCGGAATGCCGCGCGCCTTCAATTTCGCGTACTCGCCCAAGGGGACTTTCCATTTGATTTCGCCGGTGTTCAGGTCCACGGCGTTCAACGTTCCCCACGGCGGCTTGATGGCGGGATAACCCTCCGCGTCCAGCCAGCGACGGAACCCGGAAAAAGCGTACGGCGGAGTGGCGCTGTTGGCGGACGCAGTTACAGTGCCGCTCTCGGGACGCGAGGCGGAGGGTGGCGCAGGACCGAGCAGATAATCGATGATGGCGTTGCGCTGGGCTTCAGAGATTTGATCGAACGCGGGCATGCGCCCCGCGCCTTGTTTGGTGACGAGCGAGATTTGCTCGCGCGGTTTGCGAGAGCCAACATCGATGAGCGAAGGGAAACCTCCCGCCGGATTCCCGGCGCGATCCAGTCCGTGACACGGGGCGCAAAAAGCCATGTAATCCTGCTCGCCACGCGGGACGGCGGCGCCATCCGCGCGGCGGGTCTCCACCATTTGCATGAGCCACGGCATCTCGTTGACGTTCACGTAATACATCCCGTCGGGATCAGCCGCGCCGCCGCCCCATTCCATCCCGCCATCGAAGCCGGGAAACATCACCGTCTCTTTCAAACTGGGAGCGGGAAACGGTCCAAAGTTCGGTGAAACCCGGATTCTTTCGAGCGTGTTGGTATGAGCCTGCGGGGAGATATTCGAGGCGTCCGACTCGTTGTAATGCTGCCGCATAAGCGGCGGCGGCTTGGATGGGAACGGTTGAGTGGGCCAGGCCTCCTCGCCACGGAGGGTGGAGGCGGGAACGGGTTTCTCCTCGATCGGCCAGAGGGGGGCGCCCGTGACGCGATCAAACACAAACAACAAGCCGTGCTTGGTTCCTTGCGCGACGGCGTCAACTTTTTTGCCGTTATGGGTCACGGTCAAGAGCACAGGGGGGCAGGGAAGGTCCTTGTCGAGCAAGTCGTGATGAACAATTTGATAATGCCACAGGCGTTTTCCGGTCGCGGCATCCAGCGCCACCAAACTGTTCGCAAAGAGATTTTTCCCATGACGATTGCCGCCATAAAAGTCCGGCTCCGCCGTCTTGGTTGGGATGTAAACAATACCGCGCTTTTCATCCAAAGACTGGCCGGACCACGGCATCAATCCGGTGGCGGTTTTGTAGGCTTCCGCAGGCCAGGTTACGTAACCCAACTCGCCCGGCCGGGGAATCAGGTGGAAAATCCAACGGCGCTGGCCCGTCCGGGTGTCGAAAGCGCGTACCGCTCCGGGGCCGCCGATGCCGCCAATGATCAGAAGATCTTTCCAGGTGACACCCGGAGTGTTGAGCCCGACGCCCGGAGTTCCCTCCACATCGAGACCGGAGCCAAGGTGGATGGAGCCGTTCTCCCCGAAACTCCGGATCACCTGGCCGGATTTCGGGTCCAGCGCGTAGAGATAATTGCCCACGCCGGTAAAGATCCGTTGCTCGCCGCCATGCTCGTTCCGCCAGAAGACCAGGCCGCGCTGCCGTCCGCCACCGCCCGGTCGTTCTGCGCGCGGGTCCCATTTCCAAAGTTCCCGGCCGGTGGCGGCGTCCAGCGCGATGACCTTGCGGGAGGGGGACGCGGTGAACAAAACGCCGTCGATAATCAAATTATTGGCCTGGTATTCGCCTTTGTCCCCGGTGTCATAAGTCCACGCGACTTTGAGGCGAGCGACATTGCTCCGGTTAATCTGCTGGAGCGGCGAGTAAAGAGTGCGCCCCCGATTCCCCAAATAAGCCGGCCAATCGACGTTGGTGGCGGACTCCGCCGCGCTCGCGTTGGGCGCGGTCCACGAAACCGCGCCGGTCAAAACCAAAGCGAGCTGGAGTAATGAGGACAATGTGAGCGCGCGCACGCGGCGTTGGAGATTGATTCTCATGGGCATGAACTTCGTGGTAAAGCGGCCTGGCGAGGCGCTCTTCAACCATTCGTGAATGGCGAGAGTATGAGTAACCCGGAAAATGGATGGTAGGAAATTTTCCGGTCGCAGCACGATACAGCGGCGCTCCTGGGGCGCCTCAACCCGGTCGGACGAAGCCGAATCCGACCAAGCGCCAGCCGGAGGCGGTGGGAACAAGATGGATGGTACCCCAAAAGGGCTCGCCCTCCTCGCGGGGTCTGGAGCGTTCAATGTCAAAATTGATCAGCACCTTGCCACTGGAATACTCGTTCTTCAAAGTGATCTTGATGTGATCGATGTCCTGATAACCCGCCTTTAGCGCCTCAAAACGACTCGGGAAATCAGCGCGCAAGGAGGCAGTGGCAGGCGAGTTGGTCTCGATCAGGAAGGAAAACGATTCCGCGTTGTTGTTCAGCACTGCTGCCAGGAGGGTTTTCAACGTGTCCTCCGGCGTCGCGTTGCCTTGGGAAGTGAGCTCACTGCGCGCCCATTTGAGGTCCAGTGCATCTTGTTTCGTGATGGTTTCGGGTAGCGGGAGCGCTGGATTGGCGCTGGCCTCGCCTTTGGCTTGAGCGACGGCCAACCGTTCTCCGACTTCGCGGCGCAATCTCGCCGCGTCGCCACGCAATTGAAGCAACTCGCGATGCTCCGCCGACGCGATATCACCGGTTGCCTCGGCTCTCCCTCGTCCGGCCAAAGCCTTCCGAACTCCGGTCGCGCGTTTCTCTTGCTCGCGGGACACGATTTCCAGCAACCGCTGATTTTCCCGCCGCAACTCGTCCGTCGCGCGGCGTAGCGTCACATGGGTTGCCGTGACGGCGAGAATTAGTGTCGCCGCCGCAGTTTGAGTTTTGCTCCAGGCCATAAGTTTGATTCCTCCCCATGAAGAAATTCCCGAGGCAGCCCCGGCGGCGGTGGCGGCGGTCAACACTTGGGTCGCCAGGGTAACGGGAGCCGCGCTAACCGTGTTGGTTGAGAGTGCGGCCGCGAGCACCGAACCGCTTGAGGTGACGCCGCGCTTTTCAAGCAACCGGCGCAATTTCTCCAAAGCGCGGTCCACGCGCATGCGCGCGGCATTTTCGCCCAGGCCAATCGCCTCGCCGACAGCGCGCAGCTCAAGGCCCTCGAAGTAGCGCAGCAGCAGGGCCAGGCGATCCCGCTCCCCCAGCTCGTGCATCACTTCGTCCAGCAACGGCCCGACTTCCCGCCAATCGACGGACTCGGCCTGGCCCGGCGAGCTTTTGCTTTCGTTCATGGCAGTTTCCTCCCGCCGGGTCCGGCGTTGGGCGGCGCGCTTGGTGTGAAGCGCGAGATGGCGCGTGGTGGTATAGAGCCAGCCGGCCAGGGAAGGATGCCCGCTCAACTGCTTCGCCTGCCGGGCCAGCTTGACGAAGACCGCTTGGGTTGTATCTTGGGCAGCGTGCGAATCACCCCCGAGCTGGCGCAAAGCCGCCGAGTAGACCAGGTTGAGGTGGCGTCCGGCCAGAGTGGCAAAGGCGTCCTCGGCGCGGGTTCGCGCGTAACGTTCCAGCAGTTCAGCGTCGTCGGGCATCGGTTTTCCAGTAATCAATTCCCGCGAACCGCGCAAACCGCACAAGCCGGGGACTAGCTGCAAGGTTGCGCCGGTTAACGCGACTAACGAGACAAACGCAAGTTATGTTCAAGCATCCGCAATTTGAAGGTGTTCCTCCGTCGAAGCCGCAGCCCCGCCGTCCCGGGATTGTCGCGTTGTTCGCCACCGCTCTTTTCGTTGCCAACCTTATGACCAGCCATGCCGCCGATCCGGCCGGCGCCAAACCCGGCCCCACCGTGAAGGTCCGATTGCTTGACGCCAAGGGACACTTGCAACCCGCCGCCGAGACCGCGAAGGTGATCAAGACCGACGAGGAGTGGCGGAAGCAACTCACGCCCGAGCAGTACAAAATCGCGCGGGACAAGGGAACCGAGCGCGCCTTTTGCGGCCTGTTGACCGATGAGAAGAAGCCGGGCGTCTATTATTGCATTTGCTGCAATTTGCCGTTGTTCAGCTCCACGGCGAAGTTCCATTCCGGCACCGGTTGGCCGAGCTTCTTCCAGCCAGTGGCGAAGGAAAACATCATTGAGCACGTGGACAACAGCTATGGGATGCACCGGGTGGAGATTCTCTGCGCCCGTTGCGACGCGCACTTGGGCCACGTTTTTGAAGACGGCCCCAAGCCGACCGGCCTGCGCTACTGCCTGAACTCCGCCGCGATGACCTTTGTGACCGGTTACGCGCCGCCGGTGGACGCGAAGTAAGGTCGTGGCGTAACCGGTTGGGTTGACCATCCCCCGGTTCTCGTTCTGCTTCCACCGAAATGGTGGCTCCGGCTTGGGACGGCGAAACAAACTTTCGGAGGATTCCGGGCGCGGGCTGGATTCAGAATTTTCCCGTTGGGGATTCACCACAAGGTTTCCGGCACGTCCACGACATCGCCTGGGTGCACCATCGGCAGCCCGGCGTGGTTCAACTGCTCTTTCCACTCCTTAAGATCGAACGTGACAATGTCGCCTGAATTGCCGCGAATCACGTGGATTTTCTTTTGGTTGGCATCGCGGGTGAATCCGCCTGCCGCCTCGATGGCCGCCAGCAGAGTCACGCTCTTTTTGTTTGGTAACGGAATAAATCCCTGGCGACGAACTTGCCCGACCACTGTCGCGGTGACGGGCGGGGGAAGGGGGCGTTGCAAATGGGAATTCACCTCTGGTGGTTCCGGGAATGGCTGCAAGGGCAAACGCATTTGCGCGCCATTGAATGATGCCGTTGTCACCGTCGGCACGGCCTCAAGGCGCTCGTTGATGACTCTCTCGGCAATCGTCACCTGCTCGATTGTTCCCGCCAAAATCACGCACTCGGTGCGGGCGTCGAACGAAACCCGCAAATCCTTTAGCAACGGACCGTCTGGACTCGATGCCGTGAGCATGCGGTGCAAAAGGTCCGCGCCGGATTCCGCCAAAGTATAGACTGAAGGGTGCCAACGGCTTTCCACGAAGTCCCTCAAGTCGGAGGTCCCGACGTTGACCACGCGGACTTGAGGGCGGCTCCGGTCATTCGGGGAGGGGGTTTTCCCGTCGTCAAAAGCTGCGCTCGCCGCGTTTAATTGCCTGGCGGTTCCCAGGAGAATGACGCTTTCGGTGTGGGGATCGGGGACAATCGCCATGCCGTCCCAATCAGGCCCGTTGTGCACCCGGTTCTCCAGAAACAGCCGCAACAATTTTTCCCCGTCGCGCTCGTTCAATGTCACCGGATGACGCCACACAGAACGAATGTAATCAGCCAAGTTCGGCGTGCCGATTTTGAATACCCGAGCCTCCAAGTCCGGCGCCCCGGCTTTGGCGGCTTTCACTTTTGTGGCCGAGGCAACAACAATCAAGCGGGTGCCGAGCGGGGCTGATTTCGTTCCAGAATAACAAATGATGGCCGACTGGCCGGGCTTCAACGACGCGCGCGCCGGTTCCAGCCGCAGGTTGATGTAGCCGACGGCGTTCACCGCATACACAGTGCGTCTGGGATTCGGTTTCAACCGGGCCTCGGCGTCTGAGGGAGGGGTGGCAGTTCCTTGGGGAACCTCACCGTGCACTGTCCAAGAGCCGGTGACTTGCAGTTCAATTGTCTGGCCCCGGACGGTTGGAACCACCTCGCTCGAAAAGTTCAGAGTGTCGCCACCCGGGTTGCTGGCGTTGCATCGGGCAATGCCCGTAAATCGGGTAACAACCTTTGGCAAACCGGCCACTGCGATTCCCGGAGTGGTCCTGGCACGGGACAAAAAATCCTCCAGTTGAGCCTGGTCCGCCGTCAAGGTGAGAACGTCATCGGCAAAATTTATCTGATGGCCGTTAAGGACCAACGGGGTCGCGCCGCTCTTTACTGTCACGACTTGCAACGCGATTTCCACCAGCCCGTTTTCATTGGCGGGCCCGGCGGGCGCCTGGCGGGCCTGCCCGGCTCCTCGCTGGCCTTGCGCCATGGGCAACAAAATGGGCATCGCCAGCAGCAACGCGAGATGCCGCCATCGATTTGCGCGCCCCGCCCCGGCGGGCAGCCGCAAGGAGAGGCGTTCGAGCCTTTGCCGCAAAGCGCCGGGGGATTCCAGGATACCCAGCAGCCCCAAGGCCAGGCGCGGTGTGGCGAGGGCGTCCCGCGCCACTTGCACCAGCGTCTCGGGATACGTGTCTGACTGCTCGCCCAAGGAGGTCATCACCAACTCGTCCACGGCCTCCTCGCGCACCCGGCGAATGGCCGCGTTGGCGATCCAGACCAGGGGATGGAACCAATAGACAATCTGGATCAATGTTTGCGCGTAATTCACCGGCACATCGCGCCGCTGGAGATGCGTCAACTCGTGGAGAAACACCGCGCGCAACTGTTCCGTCGAAAGGGTGCAGGCCAGCCGCGCCGGAACCAGAATCACCGGCCGGAACAACCGGCAAAGCGCCGGGGTTTTGATCGCGCCCGTGAGCCGCAAGCTGACCGGGGCGCGGACGCCCAACTCCCGCCGGCACTCCGACAAAAGAGTTTCCAGTTCCGGCCCCGCGACCGCGCCGTTTCGGATCAATTGGCTCACCTGCCGGGCACGGCGAACCAGCGTCGAGAGCAGGGCGACGACACCGGCGGCCCACACCAGCGCGAGTAGGGCTGTGGCGGATGGTTTTGGCTTGGGTGCGGGCCGTAACGAGATCGCAGAAGCAGCGGCACGAGGAAGTGTCTGATTGATGCCGGTGGTCGCGGGAATGACTTGTGCCTCTGGCATGGGAGCAACTGCCCGCCCCAGCCAATAATAGGGGCTGGTCGGCAACGCCAGGGTGGGCGGCAGCAGCAGTTTTAGGGGGATCAGCAACAGGAGCGCATAACGCGCCATCGCGCTGATTCTCGGGCGCAGCCAGCGGTCCAGCAAAAGCAGTCCAGCGATGAGCACGGAGGATTGCCACAACATCGGCCAGGCCAGCCGGGCCAACGCCGCGCTTTCCGAATTAAGCCAGTCGATCCAGGCGTTCATGGGGATTTCAGGGATGAAGGTTTATTTGCCGCGGGACTTTTTCTGGCGCGCCTTGATCATCAACTCGAGTTCGGCCAGCTCGGCGGCGGAGAGGTCGCCGGTGTCGAGCAGGCATTGCACCATCGGCGTCATGGCGCCGTCGAAGGCCCGCTTGAGGGTGTCCAGCAACTCGCCGCGCTGAGCCTGCTCGCGCGTGACGGCGGAGCGGTAGAGCGTGAGGTTGCGAATCTTTTCGGCGTTCAGCAAGCCCTTGGCGACCATGCGGTCCATGAGCGTGCGCACGGTGCTATAAGTCCAGGCGGTTTGCGGTTCCAGGAGTTCCTGCACCGCCGGGGCGGCGCACGGCTCGTGGTCCCACACCGCCTTGATGATGGTCCACTCGGCGGGGGTGAGTTCGATGGAGGGTTTTGGCATGGGATATTTAACGGAGTAGAGTAAACTCTACAAATGTAGAGAATGCAA
>CAZMLP010000093.1:0-1636 GCA_964566745.1 uncultured Verrucomicrobiota bacterium
CACCGGATTCATGATGGCGAGCAGGCCGTTAACGCAGCCAGCCGGCGGCGGTGAGCTTCTCCCAGACCATCTCCGGCGTCACCTCGCGGACGTCGCGATTGGCGGTGTAAAATTGGATATGCTCGCCCTGCCATGGCTTCCATTTCGTCGGGGAAGACTCGGCATAGAACGCGATGGTGCGGGTTCCCATGGCGGCCGCCAGGTGGATGCCGCCGCCGTCCGAGCCCACCACGACCTTTGACGCGCCGAGGAACCCGAGATACTCGCCCATGTCCGAGAAGAGCGCCGGTCGCGTGCTCGGCCCGAGCGAGGCGCGCAGTTTCTCGATGAGGTCCCGCTCCTCGGGCAGGGCGTTCGCGAAGACCGGCACGCCTTGCTTCACGAGGCGCTTCCCCAGCTCGACAAAGTGCTCGAGCGGCCATTGGCAGTAGGGGCGCTTCGTCGAGCTCAACTGGAAAACGGCGAACGGCTTGCCGTCCGCCAGACCCCAGCGACGCAACATCCCGCGCACCCGCTCGCGCGCGGCCGCGGGCAGCTCGAGGTGAATGTCATCCGACCGTTTCGGCAGGTAAAAATCCTTCATCAGCTCGAGGCACTTCTCGACCTGATGCTGTTGCGGGCGGGGCAACGGGAGCGGGATGTTGTAAGCGAAATCAAAACGGTGCCTCGCCTTGCCGACGAAGCCAACGCGCTGGCGGGCGTTCACGGCGAGGGAAATCCATGCGAGCAGCGAGTCATAGCCGCCCTTCACCGCGACGGACAGGTCATACTCCTGCGATTGCAGGTCGCGCAGCAACTTCTCTGGGAGCCAGTAGCGCACCCGGCCGCGCTCATGGACATAAACATTCCCGCTGGCGCGAAGAAACGGGGCCAGGACCGCGTTGTAATTGCTGAGGAGCCAGTCGATGCGCGCCTCGGGCCAGTTTAGTTGCAGCGTGCGATAAAGCGGCAGTGTGCAGATGAGGTCGCCGAGCCGGTTCAGGCGCATGACGAGGATGCGGCGGGGCGGGAACGCCTCCGTCTTCGTGCCGACGCGTGGGCGGCGGCGGGCGGCGGCGGCGATGATCTTCTGGCCGATGGTCGTCACGATAATTTACGGGCGTGGCGCATGTCCGCGAAGAGTTTTTCCATTTGCGAGACCGACTTGTCCATGCCGAAAAACTCCCCGGCGTCCAGCGCGGCCCGCGCGCGGTAACGCGCCACCAGCGCGGGATCCTCCAGGGCGGAGCGGAGCTGGCGAGCGATGTCCGCCGCGTCCCCGGCACGGTGAACGAAACCGTTGCGGCCCGCGAGGACCACCTCGGTGCTGCCGGGCAGGTTGGAAACCACCGGGCAAAGCCCGGCCATCATATACTCGCGCAGGTTGTTCGCGAGGCCCTCCCAGTGCGACGGCAAGAGCCCCACGTCGAACGCGGGCAGGAAATCCGTGACCCGCTCGGAGAAGCCACGCATGGTCACGAGGTTGCCGAGCTGGTGGTCCGTGACGTATTGCGCGAGCGCCGGACCCTCCTTGCCGGTGTGGAAAATGGAGAGATGAAACCCGCGCCCGGCAAAGGCGTTTTCGTCGCGCAGCGCGCGGACAGCGACCAGCAGTTCCGCGTGACCTTTCCCGGCGGTGAGCTGGCTGCAAATGACG
>CAZMLP010000094.1:0-1612 GCA_964566745.1 uncultured Verrucomicrobiota bacterium
CGCAACAGGTGCAGGAATGGGCGCAAATGCCATCCGTGAAGAAATTCACGTTGGAAACACCGGTTTGTTCCCAAGGCCAAGTGACGCCCCCCGCCACTTGCTCCAGTTCCTTGCTGGAAAGCTCGTCATCAGGGGCGGGGCGAACCCCCGGCGGCAAGACAAAATAAAATTGCTCGGGCGATTCGACCACAATATTGACTTTTACGCTCTCTGGAAACTTCGTGCCAATAAAACCGGCCAGCGCGGCCTTGGGATCCTTCAACAGCTGCTTGCGAAAGCCGTCGTTCTTGATGGCCTCCTGGGCGATCAGCTCGTTGAGTTCAGCGCGACTGCCATATTTTAGTTTGAATTGGGACATAGCTTTGAATCTGTTGTTGTGAAACAAACATCCTGGAACGGCTAATCAGGAACCCGGCAGACGCCCTCGTCGAACGGCCACCGGGAGGGATTTATGGCAGGGTATTCAATCCATAATCATCGTCAATAAAATAGGACCAGGTGCAAAAAAAATTTGCCAAAGGAAGATTTGCCCTTTTCGCCCGCTTGGGCCGGCACCATAATTCGCCCCAATGCGTCCCGGTTTGATTCTGCTGCTGTTGGCCGGCGGTGGGCTTTTGGCGGGTCGCCTGAGCGGTGATTCTTCCGTCCCGAACGCCACCAATCAAATTTCCAAGATCAGCTTGCTCGAAGCTGTCCGTCTGACCTTGGAGAACGATCCGGTTCTCGCGGTGGAAAAGCAAAACGTGGAAATCAGCCGCGGCCAGGCGCAAGTGGCCACCGGCCAGTTTGACACCACGCTCAACGCGACGTTGACCCGCACACTCGACAACAGTGCCCTGCCCGCGGACAGCACGCTCAACGCGTTCAGCCGGTTAACCACCGACCAGGCGGATTACCGCGTCGGCGCCACCAAACAATTTCGCTCCGGCGTGACCATTAATCCCGGCGTGGAACTGACCCGGACCGACGACAATGTCACCGGTCCCGCGCTGAACCGCGCGTCGGTGAATTTTTTTATCCAGGTGCCGCTCGCGCGCGGGCTGGGCGAGCGGGTTACGGGCGCCGCCGAGCGGGCGGCCAAAATCAACCTCGAAGCCGCCGGGCTGGCCTACCAGCACCGGGTCAGCGAGCGCGTCCTGAACACCGCCCAGGCCTACTGGACCTACGCCAGCGCGGTTCAACAACTCGCCATCCAGTCCGCCACGGAGTCGCGCGCGCGGGTGTTCGTGGACCAAATGCAAGCCTTGGTGAAGGCGGACGAGTTGCCCAAGTCGGAACTGGACAAGGTGGCCGCCAACCTTGCCAGCGACACGGCCAGCCGTATCGCGGCCGAGCAGGCGTTGATAGAGACTCGCCACGCCCTGGGCATCGCCATTGGTTTGGCGGGAGATCGCATCGCGGCGCTCCCGCCCCCCGCCAATGAGTTTCCCGCCCTGGCCGGAAATGAATTGTCCGAGCAGCTTTCGCTGCCCGCGTTGCTCGCCGAGGCGTTGCAACGCCGCGCCGATCTGGCGGCCGCCATCCGGGCGCGGGACGCGACGAAGGCGTTGCAAATCTCCGCGAAGGACGGTCTTAAGCCGCGCGTTGACCTTGGTTTGAAGGTCGGTTACGC
>CAZMLP010000095.1:0-1512 GCA_964566745.1 uncultured Verrucomicrobiota bacterium
TACTTTGTGGGGAAAGGGTGTGACGAGTGCCGGCAGGTCGGTTATCGGGGCCGGATCGGTATCTATGAGTTGCTGGCGGTGGACACGGCCATGCGCGAGTTGATTTTGCAGCGCCGCTCCAATGCTGTCCTTAAAGCCGCCGCGCAAAAAACCATGATGACCATGCACCAGGACGCGCTTCAAAAAGCAGCGGATGGCATTACCTCGCTCGAGGAAATTCTGCGCGTCTCGTCGGGTGACATGCACGAATGAACTCCTTCCGCTACCAGGCCATCGGCAGCAACGGCGCGCCCGCCCACGGCGTGATTGAGGCGGAGGACCGTCGTGCCGCGCTGCGTTTGCTGGGTCAGCGCGGGCTATTCCCCTCGTCCTTGGAGGTTTGCGGGGCCAACGGCAAGGCGTCCGCCGCACCCAGCCACGCGCCCGCGGCCGGTTTTGCCAGCGAGTCGTCCGCAAATACCGGCGGTCGCGTCAAGCGCAAGGATGTCACGGCGTTCACGCGCGAAATGGGCGCGCTGCTGGGCGCTGGCATCCCCATCCCGCAGGCGCTGGATGGCCTGGGCGAGGAAGAGGAAAACCCCGCCATGCGCGCGGTGGTGACGGGCATTGCCACGTCAGTGCGCAAGGGCATCTCGCTTTCCGCCGCGCTGGAGGAGCATCCCAAGCTCTTCAGCAATCTCTATGTCAGCATGGTCAAGGTCGGCGAGGAGGGCGGCGTGTTGCCCAAGGTGATGGCGGATCTCGCGGAATTGCTCGAGCACGAGGACGAAGTGCGCGGCGAGGTGGTCTCGGCGGTGGCGTATCCATTCTTCGTGCTCGGTTTTGGCATCGTCACTGTCATCATCCTCCTCACGGTGGTGTTGCCGAAGGTGATCGGCATGCTGAAGGACATGACGCAAGTGTTGCCGCTGCCCACGTTGATTCTGCTCGGCACGAGCGCGTTTTTTCACAAGTACTGGCCGCTCTTGTTGATTGGCGGCATCGGGGCCGGCTTCGGCATTTGGAAATATTCCAAAACCCCGGCGGGCCACGAAATGCTCGACCGCCTCAAGCTGAAGTTGCCGTTCGTCGGCGGCGTGTTTCGATCCTCGGCGCTCAGCCGGTTCGCCCGCACCCTCGGCACACTGGTGCGCAGCGGCGTCTCGCTTCTGCCCGCGCTGAAAATTGTCGAGCAAACCATCGGTAATGTGGTGCTGGCCAAAGTGGTCGCCCAGGTCGCGGAGGAGACGCGCGGCGGGGACTCCCTCGCCACGCCGTTGCGGCGGCTCATCTCGAAGATCAGCTCGGGCTCGAGCGAGCCTTCGATGTGGATGTGCAGCTCGGCCTTGGGCATGCGCGCGAGCAGCTGGGGCAGGCGGTCGGCGGGGATGGGCGGGACCTGGGAAACCATGCGCGAAGCATAAGCCAACGCGGTTCAGGCGGCAGTTCCTACCCGGGGCCCAGGACAAGGGCGACAAGGCACGCGAGCTCACTCGTCCATCATGGCGACAGTCTCCCGGAAAGAAAGGAATC
>CAZMLP010000096.1:0-6829 GCA_964566745.1 uncultured Verrucomicrobiota bacterium
GTTCGCGGTGATCGCCAAAAAATATGGCGTGACCATCAGCGCCATTTCGAAGGCGAACCCCGGTGTCAATTCAAGCAAGCTCAAGGTGGGGCAGAAACTGCAGATTCCGGCGCCGGTTGAGAAGTCGGCCGGCACAGGGTCCAAGGCCGGTGACGCCACTGGCACGATGGATACGGGCCGGGGCGAGACAACCTCATACACGGTCAAGCCGGGTGACACGATCATCAAGATTGCCAAGGGCCATGGCACCACCGCCAAGGCGATTCGCGCCGCGAACAATTTGAAAACCGACCGTATCAACGTGGGCCAAAAATTGAAAATTCCCGCGCGGACCACGGTCGCCGCCGCGCCGGACACCAATTCTTCTCCGGCGCCGGTCGTTCCGGCCAAACAGTAACAGAATCAACATCTTGCCGGCGCCGTATCCCGGGAATGTCCGCCCGGGCAACGCACCCGGTGTAATTTGGCGGCCCGATTCAGCCGCGTATGAAACTGACTGCAACCTTGTTCGCGTTCTGCGTGGCCGCGCTCCTGGCCTTGGGGCTGGTCATGCTCTACAGCGCGAGCAGCGTGCAAGTGGGAACGACATTCCTGCTCAGCCAGTTAATGTGGGGCGGGGTGGGCCTCGTGGCCTGCGCCGTGATGATGTCGCTTGATTATCGCGATTTCAAGAAAGGGGCTTGGGGCCTGTTTGGGATCGCCACCATTCTGTTGATTCTCGTTTTGTTGATCGCCGCCAAGCGCAACGGCGCGCGCCGCTGGCTCACGCTCGCCGGCCAAAGCTTCCAACCCTCGGAATTGGCCAAGCTCGCCCTGGTGGTCTGCGTGGCCTGGTACGGGGACACCTGCCGCCGCCACATGCACACCTTCTGGCGCGGTCTGGCCATTCCCGGAATTTTCATCGGCCCCACATTGGGATTGATTGTCTTGGAACCGGATTTTGGCACCACCATTTTGCTGGCCTCGGTTTCGCTGATCATGCTGGTGCTGGCCGGGGCGCGGTTGCGCTGGATCGTGCCGCCCGCGCTGGTGGCGGCGGTGATTTTGGGAGCGGTGGTCTGGCACAACGAAAACCGCCGCGAGCGGATCATGAACTGGTGGTATTTGCGGGAGGCGCTGGCGGTGGACACCAAGACTTTGCCGCCCGACGTGGTGCAACGATTGGAGGAGAGCAAGCGTGGCGTGAACCACCAAGCGTGGGAGGCGATGCTGGCGTTTGGCTCGGGTGGGCCGAAGGGATTGGGGCTCGGCAATGGCCGCCAAAAGCATGGTTTCATTCCCGAGCATCAAACCGACTTCATTTTTTCCGTGATAGGGGAGGAGCTGGGCTTGGTGGCAACCTTGGGTGTGGTGGCGGTTTTTATGGTCCTCGTGGTTTGTGGACTTGTCATTGGCTGGAATGCGCCGGACATATTTGGTTTTTTGCTGGCGTCAGGTCTGACATGTCTCATCGGCTTGCAGGCGTTCATTAACCTCGCGGTGGTCACGAGCCTCGTGCCCAACAAAGGATTGCCGTTGCCGTTCATTAGCAAGGGCGGGTCGAGTTTGATGATTATGCTCGCCTGCGCGGGTGTTATTTTAAGCGTGGCGCGACAGGCCGGCCGCCAAACGGTGACGGAGCCAGCCCTGATGGGCGAGGAACGGCCGCTTGCTCCCCAAGACAACATTACCTAAATGCGCGACAAAAGGACAGTGCCGTTGGTCGCCATCGCGTGCGGTGGGACGGGCGGACATCTCTTTCCCGGCATGGCTGTCGGGGAGGAGCTTTTGTTCCGTGGCGCGGAAGTGATGCTGCTGGTCTCGCAGAAGGACGTGGACCAGGAGGCGGTGCGAACAGTGCGCGACATGAGGGTGGTGACGCTGCCGGCGGTGGGCATGACGGGTGGCGGCAAGCTGGCATTTTTCAAGGGCGCGGAGGCCTCGTATCGGGAGTGCCGCCGGGTGTTCGCGGAGCGTCCGCCGCGCGCGGTCCTGGCGATGGGTGGATTCACCAGCGCGCCGCCGATCATGGCGGGCCGCAAATTTCAAGCGGCCACGTTCATTCACGAGTCGAACAGCATTCCGGGCCGGGCGAATCGCTTGCTTGCGCACTTGGTCGATCAAGTGTTTACCGGGTTTTCCGAAACGGCCGGCCGTCTGCACAATCCGAATATTCATGTTGTTGGCACTCCGGTGCGGCCGCAATTCGAGCCGATGGACCCGGGCGCGGCGCGTATGACGCTTGGGTTGCTCCCGGACAAGCCCGTGCTGCTGGTGATGGGGGGGAGCCAGGGCGCCAGCGGGATTAATGAGCGGATTTTCCAAGCCCTGCCGTTGCTCGCAAAAGGAACTCCGGATTTACAGATTTTACACCTGACCGGTCCGCGCGACTTGGAGGCGGCCAAGGCGGCATACGCGAAAACATCCTTGCGCGTTGTGGCGCGTCCCTTTCTGACGGAAATGGAGTACGCGCTGGGCGCCGCGACGCTCGCCGTGGGACGGGCGGGCGCCTCCTCGCTGGCGGAACTGGCGGCCATGCGCCTTCCGGCGATTCTCATTCCTTACCCGGCGGCGGTGGACAACCACCAATGGCACAACGCGCATGACTACACTCGGGCTGGCGCGGCGCGGCTGTTGGAACAGAAGGATTGCACCGCGGAGTTGCTGGCAAAAGAGGTGACAACCTTGCTGGGGGATCAAATTGCCCGGGAGAAAATGCGCGAGGCGCTGGCGGAGTGGCATCAACCGCAAGCCGCCGCGAAAATGGCGGAATGGATGCTGGCGTATGTTGCCGCGCTCAAATCCCCCTCCGCGAATCCGGCGCCGGCAAGTGGAGCGATGGTTCCGCCACCAGGCATGCAACGACAATCGGTGAACGCATGAGCGCCAACCCTCTTTATGCAAAACTCGCTGCCGCGCTCTCGCCGGAGACCGTGCTCCGATTCGACGAGCCGCTGGCCAAGCGGACGACGTTGCGGGTTGGGGGATTGGCGGATGTTTATGCCGAGCCGGCTGGCGAGGCGGATCTCGCCCGAGTGCTGCGGTTCTGCGCGGGAGAGAAAGTGCCGTTTATCATGCTCGGGCGCGGCTCGAATCTCCTGATCCGGGATGGCGGGATTCGCGGCGTGGTGATCTGCCTGGCGCACGCGAGTTTTTGCGGGGTGGAGGTGGATGGCGAGCGGTTGCGTTGCGGCGCGGGCGCAAAATTGAAGACGGTCGCGGTCGAGGCGCGCCGGAACGGTTTGACCGGTTTGGAATTTGTGGAAGGCATTCCAGGCAGTGTCGGCGGCGCGATGCGGATGAACGCCGGCGCGATGGGATCGTGGCTGTTCGACGTGGTGGAGAGCATTCGTTTCATGGATCACGCGGGCGAGGTGAAGGAATGCCCGGCAAGCGAGGTGAATGTGGAGTATCGCGGCTGTCCGCTTTTCAAGAATCATATCGCGCTGGGGGCGGTTCTCAAAGGGGCCAAGGCGGACTTGGAGGCGGTCAAGACGCGCATGGACACTTTCAGCCGCAAGCGCTGGGACAGCCAGCCGAGCGAGCCGAGCGCGGGTTGCATTTTCAAAAATCCGACCACGGTGCCCGCCGGGAAATTGATCGACGAGCTGGGGCTGAAAGGCACCCGTGTGGGCGGGGCGATGGTCTCGCCGGTGCATGGCAATTTTATTGTGAACGATGGAGGCGCCACCGCAAAAGATGTGCTGGCGCTGATCGAACTGGTGCGGGAGCGGGCGCGTGCCACCCGGGGCATCGAGCTGCAAACCGAGGTTGAGATTTTGGGCGAGAACTGAAGCGGGCATGAGCGAATCGCTGGTCATCACAGTTTTGCTGGGCGGTCCATCCGCCGAGCGCGAGGTTTCGTTGCGCAGCGGCGCGGCAATGGCCGGGGCGTTGCGCGAATTGGGGCATACGGTGCATGAGGTGGATCCCGTTCCCGGAGAGTTGAAACTCCCCGCCAGAACGCAGGTGGTCGCCCTCGCGCTGCATGGGACCTACGGGGAGGATGGCGTCGTGCAGGCGGAACTGGAGAAACTCGGAGTGCCGTACACCGGCTGTGGTGTTGAGGCGAGCCGCCTGGCGTTTGACAAGACCATTACCAAGCAACGCTGTCTCGCCGCCGGCGTGCCGACGGCAAAATTCCTGGTGTTCTCCGCAGCCGGGGCTTCCTGGCCCGCCGATTGGACACCGCCAGTGGTGTTGAAACCGGTCCGGCAAGGCTCCAGCGTGGGATTGCAATTTGTCAACGACATCACCGAGTGGCCGCGCGCTTTGGCCGAGTCCTTGCGCCATGACACCGAGGTGTTGATGGAGGAGCGGATTCTCGGACGCGAAGTCACAGTGGGAATTCTCGGAGACCGCGCGTTGCCTTTGGTGGAGGTCCGCCCGAGGCAGGGGAGCTACGACTATCACAACAAATACACGGCCGGGGCCACAGAGTACCTTTGTCCCGCGCCGTTTGACGCCGAGACGACGGAGCGAATCCAGCAAGCCGCGCTGGGCGCGTTTCGCGCTGTGGGTGGCAGGGACTACGGCCGCGTGGATGTGATGATCCGGCCGGACGGCAGCCCGGTGGTGCTGGAGGTGAACACGCTTCCGGGAATGACCGAAACCAGTCTTTTGCCGAAAGCCGCCGCCGCGACTGGTCTCTCCTTCGCCGGCCTGTGCCAGCGAATGATCGACCTGGCCTGGGAGCGACGAGCCGTGTTGCAAACGAATTAATTGCCATGTTTTTTCGCCGCCGCCGACAAAACCGGATGCACGAGCGCGAGACGATCCTCGACGTCAAGCTCCGCACGGACCAAGCGCGGGCGCAAAAGATGCGCGCGGTGACGCAAATCGCGACGGTCGTAATCGGTTTGCCTTTGGGGATTTTGGCCGTTTGGCTGACCAGCAGTTGGGCCTACGACCAGTTGGTGAGCCATAACTCCGCCTTCGCCATTCGTAAAATCGAGGCCCAAACCGACGGGGTGATCGCGCCGGAGCAATTGCAGAAGTGGGCCTCGGTTCGTGTCGGTGACAACTTGCTCGGGCTTGATTTGACGCGCATCAAGCGTGACTTGGAGATGGTGCCCATCGTCGAGCAAGCGATGGTGGAGCGAGTCTTGCCGGACACTTTGCGGCTGCGCATTCGCGAGCGCGAGCCGGTCGCTCAAATCCCCATGCTGCGCCGGAATCCCGCCAACGGCGCCATTGGCATGACGCGTTTTTTTGTGGACGACAGCGGGCGGGTGATGATGCCGCCCGAGCCGGGGTTTACGGGGTCGGGGACCAATCCCTTCAATGAATCCTTGCCGGTGCTTTCAGGGCTCAATTCAACCGAGGTGCGGCCGGGCGAGGAATTGAAATCATCCAAGGCGCGTGTCGCGCTCGACCTTTTGGACGAGTTCGAAATTTCCGACATGGTGAGCGCCGCGGACTTTTTGAATATTGACCTGGGCGAGCCCGAGGTCATTCAAGTGACGACAGGGCAGGGGGGGAAAATCACTTTCGGCGAGCGCGATCTGAAGGGCCAATTGCGCCGCTGGCGGACGATTCATGATTACGGTTTGCAATCCGGCAAAGCGATCGCCTCGCTGGATTTGTCAGTCACCAACAACCTGCCGGTCCGGTGGATTGAGGCCAGCATGGCCCCGCCGGCCACGCGCAAGCAGTGGAAGACACCGCGCACGCGAAAGAACAAACATGTTTAACACCAAGACGGTCATTGTCGGTTTGGAGGTCGGCACCGCCAAGGTCTGCGCGGTGGCGGCGGAGTTGAACGACGACGGCGCGATCAACATCATTGGCGTCGGCCAGGCGAAATCGCGCGGCGTGCGCAAGGGCGAGATCATCGACGCCAACGTCGCGAGCGAGGATGTGCGCAATGCCATTGTCGAGGCCGAGGAGATGGCGGATGTCGAGATCGCCAGCGTTTTTCTCGGGGTGACCGGCGGGCACGTGCGCGGCTTCAACAATCGTGGCGTGTACGGCCTGGCCTCCGCCGACCGGCCCATTAACAAGGACGATGTCGAGGACGCGTTGCGGAATGCCAAGACGGTGCATCTTTCCGGCGAGAACCACATCATTCACCTGATCCGCCAGCATTTCATCGTGGACGGCAAAGAGGGCATTCAAAGCGCGGTGGGTATGTTCGGCTCGAAGGTTGAGGTGGATGTCCATGTCATTCGCGGCAACGTGAAGCGGCTCCAAAGCGCGATCCGCGCGATCAAGGAAATTCCGCTGGAGGTGGAGGACATCGCCTTCAACGGCATGGCGGCCTCGCTCGCCGTGCTGAACCACGATCAAAAGGAACTGGGGGCGCTGGTCATCGATTTCGGGGCGGGCACCACGGAATATGTGGTTTACTCCGGCGGCATTGTGCGGCATGCGGGCGTGCTGGCGGTGGGCGGGGACCATATTTCCAACGACATTGCGGTCGGGTTGAGAATCCCGCTGGGTCTGGCAGAGCAATTGAAGATTGACCATGGCTCCGCGATTGTGGAGGACGATGCCAAAGGCAAAACATTGAACCTGCCCACGGAGCCGACGCTGCCGCCAAGAGTGATCAACTTGGAACACCTGCAACGAATCATGGCGTTGCGGGTGCAAGAGACGATCGAACTGATCGAGCACGACTTGTCAGAACAGGGGCTGCTCGGGCGCCTGCGCGCGGGGGTGTTTTTGTGCGGCGGCGGGGCGCGGATCAAGAACCTCGAGCAGCTTGCCCAGGATATTTTCGGTCTGCCCGCGTCGCGCGGGCGAACCAGCGCGATCAATGGTTTGCGCTCGGCTTTGGACCAACCGGAGTTCGCGACGGCCATCGGTCTCGCGAAATACGGATCGTTTCAACGGCAGAAGAACCCAACCC
>CAZMLP010000097.1:0-7294 GCA_964566745.1 uncultured Verrucomicrobiota bacterium
ACGACCTGTTCACCGGGGATGCCGCCACCCATCTCTATCGTGTCGCGCAAGAGGGGCTCAACAACGTGCTCAAGCACTCGGGCGCGCGTCACGCGCGGGTCGAGTTGCAGCGGGACCTGCATTGCGCGCGGCTCTTGATCGAGGATGACGGAAGGGGTTTCGCCACCATCGGGGTCGGGGAGCCGAAGGACTTCGGACTGCAAAACATCGCGGAGCGGGCGCGCCTTCTGGGCGGGAAAATGGTTTTGGACTCGGCGCCCGGGGCCGGCACCCGCCTGGAGGTGACCATTCCGTTGCCGGAGGTGTGACATGGCAAGAATCCTTTCGCGGGTGGCCAACCCTCATGAATTGGCGGGCTCGGCGGGCGGAGTGATGGGCGCCTGCTCGTTGGCTGTCTTGGCAATCTGTTGGATTAGCGCTGCGGGCTCGGTCTTCTCGCTCAACATCTCGATGCCCGATAATTCATGGCGGGGTATCTCCGCCTTTTCGCAAAGCAGGCGCAGCAAGCGCAGCATCTCGGTGTTCTCCTGCTCCGCCAGCAGGTTGATCTGCAAATCAAGCTGGTTACGGCGCTCGATGAACCGCGACTGGCGGTTCTGGCTCATCATGATGATCGGGCCGGCAAAAGCCGCCTGAAAGGACAAGGCCAGGTTCAACAAGATGAATGGATACGGATCCCAGTGCCGCACCCACGCCGTGATATTGAGCACCATCCACACTCCGAGCAGGATCGCCTGGGTCACGATGAACTCCCAACTGCCAATGCACAACGCGATGGCGTCGGAAACCCGCTCCCCGCGCGTCCGCTGTGCTTGTGAGGCCGCCTCAATCTTGGCGATCGTTTCAACGTTCCGTTGGGTCAAGGCCGCCAGCGAGTCTTTTGAATCCATAGCCAGTCAGCGGGGCTGGACGATCCAGCGTCACCCGCCGCGAGCCATTCAGCAATCACTGTTCCCGGCCCGTTTTCGCCCTCGGTACCGCCGCATTATCCCAAAAGGCCCGGCCCGGGATCCAAGCTCGCCAGGGGACGCGTTGCAATTTGCCGGAAATCACGCTCGCCATGCAGGCCACTTAATGATAAAGGAGAAGATGCAATGAGCGGCAGGATCAAGGTGTTGATCGTTGATGATCATCCGCTATTTCGCCAGGGGTTGCGCCAGGCGATCGAGGCTGATTCCCGATTCGTTCTCGCGGGCGAGGCCGAGGACGGCCCCGCGGCTTTGCAAATGATCGACCTTCTCCGGCCGGACGTGGCCGTTCTTGACGTCAATCTTCCCGGCCTTTCCGGCCTTGAGGTCGCGCGCAAACTGCAAAAAAAACGCCCTCCCGTGCATCTCATCATCCTCACAATGTATAAGGAGGAGGAGACTTTTAATCGCGCGCTCGACCTCGGTGTAAAGGGCTTTGTGCTCAAGGAGAACGCCGTGCGGGACATCCTGGACGGCCTGGTGACCGTGGCGCGCGGCGAGCACTATCTCAGCCCCATTATCTCCGGTTACCTCGTGCGCCGGCGCGCGCGGTCGGATGCCCTGCTCCATCACAAGCCCGGCCTCGAGGATCTCACCACCGCCGAGCGGCGGATCCTCAAGCTGGTGGCCGCGAAGAAAACCAGCAAGCAAATCGCCGCCGAACTGTTCATCAGCGTGCGCACGGTGGAGGCCCATCGCGCGAATATCATCGGCAAACTGGAGTTGCGTGGCAGCCACAGCCTGCTGCAATTCGCCCTGGAAAACCGCGCCTCCTTGTAGCCTGTCTTCGCCAGGCTCCTCAATCCGCCCCGTACGTGGCGCCACGTACAAAAATAGCGGCATCCACGTACCCCAAAATACGCGGCATCCTCGATTCCCTCGCGAGGCCGTTTTCCGCAAAGTGGGAACCGTCGAGCATGACCATGAGATTAATGATTGTAGATGACCACGCCGGGGTGCGCGCCATGATCCGCCAGTTGGTGGCCGCGCCGAATGACGAGATTTGCGAATGCGCCTCCGGCGACGAGGCCGTGCGTGTCGCCGGCAGCTTCCGCCCCGACGCCGTGGCCATGGACGTCCGGATGCCCGGGATGTGCGGCTTCGACGCCGTCCGGGCCATCCGCGCGGCGCATCCCGAGGCGCGCGTGGTCATGGTCACCTCCCACGACGAGCCGTTTCTGCGCCAGGCCGCGCAAGAGGCGGGCGCCGCCGCCTTCTTCGCCAAGGACCATCGGGCCGGCCTGCGCCCCGCGCTGGCCGGGGGCGAGCCGACGGCGGCGCCCGAGTCAACGCCCGCGGCTCTCGCCGGCGAGGACGCCGCGCAACTTCGCAACCTCGAGCGCTTTCGCCTGCTGGTGGAGAACTCTTGGGACCTGGTCGGCGAGGTCGATCTCCAGGGGCGGATTCACTACGCCAGCCCAAACGTCAAGGAGACGATGGGTTACGCGGCCTCCGATTTGTTGGGCGCCAACATTTTCGACTTCATCCACCCCGACGACATGGAGCTGGTGAAACTCAAGTTCGCGCTGCCGGAAAGCAGGGTCGCCTGCCGGTGCCGTCACCAAAACGGCTCCTGGCGCTGGCTGGAGACCAGCGGTCGAAACTATTTTTTGCCGGACGGGAGTCAACGCCGGGTGCTTATCGCGCGGGACGTGACGGAGCAGCACGAAGCCCAGACGGGCCGCGCGCGCCTGGAGGCCCAGTTGCGCAACGCGCAGCATTTGGAGGCACTGGGGGCGCTTGCGGGGGGCATCGCCCACGACTTTAACAACATCCTCGGCGGCATTCTCGCCTACACGGATCTCGCCCGTCTCGAGACGCCGGGCCAGCCGGAGGTGCAGGACTTCCTCGGCCAGGTGCTCAAGGCCGGCGAGCGCGCCAAGGAGCTGGTCCGCCAAATCCTCAGCTTCACCCGCCGGCAAGAGCAGGAGCGCAAGCCATTGCTGCTTCAAAGCGTGGTGGCCGAGGCGCTGACGCTCTGCCGCTCCACCATGTCCAAGACCATTGAGATTGTGGCGGATGTGGACGAGAAAACCGGCCCCGTGCTCGCGGATTCAACCCGCGTCCACCAAGTGTTGTTGAATCTGTGCACCAACGCCGCGCATGCCATGGGGCGCGAGCCTGGCCGTCTGACCGTCGGCTTGCACCCGGTGGAAATCTCGGCGGCGCAAGCCCGGCTGGTGCCCGGCCTGACTCCCGGCATGCATGCGCGCATCTCCGTGAGCGACACCGGCCACGGCATGACCGAGCAAACCTTGCGCCGCCTGTTTGAGCCGTTGTTCACCACCAAGGCGCCGGGCGAGGGCACCGGGTTGGGATTGCCCGTCGTCCAACGAATCATGCAGGAGCACGAGGGCGCCATCGAGGTGATCAGCCAGCCCGGGCAGGGCGCGACGTTCCGCGTTTATTTTCCCCTCCGCCAGCCCGGGCCCGTCGCCAGCGAGCGGCACTCCGCCACCGTCCCGCCGCGAGGGCGCGCGGAACGCATCCTCTTTGTCGATGACGAGCCCACGTTGTGCGCCGGCACCGCCAAGATGCTCGAGCGCCTCGGCTATGTGGTGGAAACCTCCACCCAGCCGCGGGTCGCGCTAGAATTGTTCCGGTCACGACCGGCGGATTTTGACCTGGTCATCACCAATCTCCATATGCCGTGCATGACCGGCCTGGACCTGGCCGACCAGTTGCGGCGGGCGCGGCCGGAGGTGCCGGTGCTTCTCACCACCGGGTTTAGCGAGGCGCTGACGCCCGACCAAATCGTTCGCGCCGGCATCCGGGAGGTGGTGATGAAGCCCGTGACCCGGGCCGCGCTGGCGGCGGCGGTGGACCGGGCGCTCCGCTGCGAGCACCCTGCCGCCCCCCAGGCGGCCACCAATTGACCCCGGTTTGGCTCCTCCTGGTTTTCATGAACCCGTCTCTTTCCTGCTTTGGAAAAATACTACTGGCCGAGGATGACACGCTGTTCGGCGACGCCCTCGCCAGTTGGCTGCGCCGCCACGACTTCGAGTGCCTGTGCGCGCCGGACGGTGCCACCGCCCTTGCCTTGTTGCGCTCCGAGCCTTGCGACTTGCTGATCTCGGATTTGAATCTGCCGGGCAACGAGGGCCTGGAATTGATAAGCCGGGCGCGGGAGGTTTCACCGGGAATTCCCGTCATTCTGCTCACCGGAAAACCAACCGTGGACACCGCCGCCCGGTCGGTGCGCCTGGCGGTCGAGGCCTATCTGGTCAAGCCACCGGACATGAACGAGCTGCTCGGCCTGGCCCGGGAAGCGGTCGTTCACTACCGCGGGGCGCGTTCCATGAGCCGGAGCCGGGAGCGCCTCCAAGCGTGGGCGGCCGAGCTCGATCAACTGGGAGGCGGGCGTCCGGGCGGATCCTCCGGCCAGGACTATCTGCGCGTGACCCTGCGAAACGTCAGGCTGCAACTTGCGGAACTGGAACAGCTCGCCGGCCTGGTGGCCAACCCCGGCGCCGGGCCGCGCACGCTGGACTTGGTCGCCGCCCTTCGCGACACCATCGAGGTGATCGAGCAAACGCGTCAGAATTTCAAGAGCAGGCAATTGGGTGATTTGCGGGTGAGGCTGGAAACCCTCCTGAGAGAGCGCAGGCCCGCGAAGTCCGGGGAGTGAGCGCCACATCTTTTTTGCTAAACTTGCAACATTTCTTGCCGATAACACGGCGCAGGCTTGCAACCCGGTTGCGAGCGGCTTTCTCAGGCAGGACTAGGGCCTGTCACGGTGGAAGGCACGGTCGGCTGTTTCCCGCCAGGCGGGGATTAGCCAGCCGTGCCTTTTCCTTTTTGCCCTGGCGCCTCCAAGCGCCGCCGGTTGAGGGCCTCGGACGCAACTGAATCAAACACGCTGTAATGAAAAACTGGACCATAAAAAAACGGATTATCTCTGGCTTCACCATCACGGTGACACTCTTCGCGGGACTGGCCGCGCTCGGCATCCTCTCCCTGCGCGCCATCAACGACAAGATGCACTCGGTGGTGAACGACGCGCTGCCCGGCACCGTCGAGAGCGCGCGCATCAAATCGAACGCCATCGACATTCATCTGGCGATCTGGCGGCACGCCTTCGAGCGGACACCGGAGGGCAAGAAAAACTACCGCGACAAAATCGCCCGGCTGGTCGCGGACAACGACGAGGCGATGAAGACTTACGAGAAATCAATTTTCCGCGCGGAGGACCGCGAGTCTTTCAATCGCGTGGCCGAGGCGCGCGCGGAGAACGCCAAGGGGCGCGTGCGCATGCTGGAACTCGGCGCGAGCACCAACCTCGACGAGATGTACGCCTACAACACGGCCACGTTCCACACACTGCATGAAAAATACCAGGCGGCGTGCGACGGATTGTTCGCGGAAAACCAAGCTTACGCCAAAAGCATCGGTGACGCGAGCCAGAAGCTGGTGGATCGCGCCCGCTGGTGGACACAGTTGATCGCCGTCACCGGCATCGGCCTGAGCATTGCCTTCGCCAGCGTGATCGTCACCGGCCTCAACCGCTCGTTGCGCGGGTTGGCCAGCACGCTCGACGAGGGCTCGGAGCAGACTCACAGCGCCGCCGGCCAGGTCGCGTCCGCCAGCCAGGCCCTTGCCGAGGGCGCCACCGAGCAGGCCGCCTCGCTCGAGGAAACCAGCGCCTCCCTGGAGGAGATGTCCAGCATGACCAAGCGCAACGCCGACAACGCGGGGCATGCCAAGCAACTGGCCAACCAAACGCGCTCCGCGGCCGAGGCCGGCTCCGCCGACATGCACGAGATGAGCCAGGCCATGGACGCCATCAAGAGCTCCAGCGACAACATCGCCAAGATCATCAAAACCATCGACGAGATTGCCTTCCAGACGAACATTCTCGCGCTCAACGCCGCCGTCGAGGCCGCCCGCGCCGGAGAAGCGGGCCTGGGCTTCGCCGTCGTCGCTGACGAGGTCCGCAACCTCGCCCAGCGCAGCGCCGCCGCCGCTCGCGAGACCGCTGACAAAATCGAGGATTCCATCCGCAAGAGCCAGCACGGCGTCCAAATCAGCGGCAAGGTCGGTCGCGGTCTCCAGGAGATCGTCGAAAAGGCGCGCCAAGTGGACGAGTTGGTCGCCGGCATCGCCACCGCCTGCCGCGAGCAAAACCAGGGCATCGAGCAGATCAATGCCGCGATGTCCCAGATGGACAAGGTCACCCAGACCACCGCCGCCAGCGCCGAGGAGAGCGCCAGCGCCGCCGAGGAGCTCAGCGCGCAGGCCCGGACACTGAAAGACGCCGTTGGCGACCTGCTCAAACTCGTGGGTAACTCCCCCGGCGCCAAGTCTCCCGGGGAGCGCGCGGCGAACCATCCGGCGCCGGTGGCAAACCGCGCGACTGGCGTCACATTGGTCGGCGCGAAATCCAACGGTCGTCTAGTGCCGGCAAAGAACGGCGCGCATGACCCCTTCCCGATGACGCCCGGGCCTTCGGTCCGCAACGGTTCCCACACCGAACCCGCGCTGGCGGAATCGAGCTTCCGGGATTTCTAAGCGACGAGGAGCGTGATGGCGGCAAGCAAGACACGGTTGTTGCTGGCGGAGGACGATGATTTGCTCCGCCTCGCGTTGCAACGCGCCCTCGCCCGCGCCGGTTACGAGGTCGAGGTGGCTCGCGACGGGGCGGAAGCGCTGGCCCTGCACCGCCAGCGGCCCGCCGGCCTCATCATTAGCGACCTGTTGATGCCGGGGAAGGACGGGATCGAACTGCTCACGGCATTGCGGCGGGAGACCTGGCCGCCGGCCTTCGTGGTCATCACGGGCGGCGGCCGGATTCCGTCCGAAACGTATCTGCGCATCGCAAAAAACTTCGGAGCGGCGGGCGTCCTCGCCAAACCGTTCCGGCCGGATGAACTCGTGGCCATGGTGGCCGAGGCGGACGCGATGTGTCACGGATCAGTCGATCCACAAGAATTGGCATAGCAAGTTGGAGCGCGCGACGGTCTCCGCATTCCTTGTCACTCGAAGCAACGGCCCCTTCCGGGCCGTTGTTTCTGTTTGTCCGGCGATCCCCGTAATCATTTGCGGCTCCTTATTCCACCCGCTACGCTGGCAGCCGGTTTCGACAATTATGGACCGTGCCGCCGCCATCGCCCAAATCCGGGACGCCTGCAAAAACATCGTGCGCGAGCAGATGCGCATCCCGCCCGCCGCGCGCGACCTCGGTGACCAGCCGGCGCAGGACGAGTTGTTCAAGGCCCTGTTCGAGCTGACCAGGCAGGTCGAGACGATCAAGAAGCGCGTCGCCAAACTTGACGCCAAGGACGATTCCAAATTGCTCTGACGTTTAGCCGCCCGTCACCCGCGCCATG
>CAZMLP010000098.1:0-3714 GCA_964566745.1 uncultured Verrucomicrobiota bacterium
TTGTCTCATCGGGACGATGCGGAAAATGTCTTAATCCGCCGGTTGGCTGGTGATTTCGCGGGGTTGATGATGTTGAAAGCCTCCCCGCCGCAACAAGATTCGGGAAGATTGGCGTCCGGCTTGCTATTGCTTCGGTTAACCACTCCCGGACGGGATGAAGCGCGCCGGGTGTTGGCGGGTGCTTTTGCATGAAATTCAACGGATACGATCACGGCTCGTTTTTCGACGAAATGTTCAAGGAAGACGGCAAGCCGCGTCCCGGATCGCGTCCCCTGGTCAAAAATATCGAGTCTCTTCCCGCTGGCGAGATGCTTAACCGGCAGAAGGCGGCCGAGCGGGCGCTGATCCAGATGGGGATCACGTTCAACGTTTATGGCGAGAGTGCCGGTCTGGAAAAAACGATGCCGTTCGATTTGGTGCCGCGCATCGTCGCCGCCAACGAATGGGATTGGATCGAGCGCGGCCTAAAGCAACGCATCCGGGCCCTGAATCTCTTCATCGACGATCTTTATCACGGGCGGAAGATTCTCAAGGATGGCGTCATCCCCGAGCAAGTCATCGCCTCCTCCAAGGGATTTCGCCCGCAATGCGTGGGCCTCAACCCGCCGCGCGGCATCTGGTGTCACATCACAGGAACTGACTTGGTTCGCCACAAGGACGGGCAAGTTTATGTCTTGGAGGACAACATCCGCTGCCCCTCCGGGGTCTCGTATGTGCTGGAGAACCGGCACCTCATGAAGAGCCTGTTTCCGGAAGTTTTTGTCGCCTCGCGGATTCGCCCCGTCGCCAATTACCCGATCCGGTTGCGTGACATGCTGGAGTATCTGGCGCCGGACGGCGTGACCCAGCCTCGGGTGGTTCTGCTGACTCCGGGTGTTTATAACTCCGCTTATTTCGAGCACTCGTTCCTCGCTCAACAAATGGGTGTGGAATTGGTGGAAGGCAGCGACCTGGTGGTCTCGGACGGGTACGTGTGGATGCGCACGACCCATGGCTTTGAGCGGGTGGACGTGATCTACCGGCGCATTGATGACGATTTTATCGATCCCGAGACCTTCCGGCGAGACTCGGTGCTGGGTGTGCCCGGACTCATGGACGTGTACAAAGCAGGCAACGTCGCGCTGGCCAATGCCCCTGGCACGGGCGTGGCGGATGACAAGGCTGTTTATGCCTACATTCCGCGCGTGGTGAAATATTACCTCGGCGAGGACATCATCCTGCCGAACGTGCCGACTTACATCTGCGCGGAGGAGACGGACCTGAAATACGTCCTGGAGCACATTGGCGAATTGGTCGTGAAAGCGGCGAATGAGTCCGGCGGCTATGGCATGTTGATCGGCCCGCACTCCACCAGGGAGCAGCAGGCCGATTTCGCCGAGCGCATCAAGGCCGATCCCCGCAACTACATTGCCCAGCCGACGCTGGCCCTTTCACGAGTGCCGACCATCGCGGGCGATCATTTTGAAGGCCGGCACGTGGACCTGCGGCCTTACATTCTTTATGGAAAGGAAGTTTTTGTGCTGCCCGGAGGGTTGACCCGTGTCGCGCTCAAGCCCGGCTCGCTGGTGGTGAACTCCTCCCAGGGCGGCGGCAGCAAGGACACTTGGGTGCTCGCGGGCAATCGCACGGACGAGCGCGACAAATCCGAGCCGGTCGTGGCGACGACTGCGAAGGAAGGAGGAGCGCGCTAATGCTCAGTCGTGTTGCCGACTCGATTTACTGGATGAGCCGTTACGTGGAGCGGGCGGAGAATGTCGCGCGTTTCGTGGATGTGAACCTCAATTTGATGCTGGACGCCGCCGCCGGGGACCAGCAGTGGCAACCGACCGTGAACACCACCGGCGACCACGAGGATTTTGCCAAGCGCTACGGCGAGGCGACGCAGGAGGCGGCGCTGCATTTTTTAACGTTTGACCGCGAGAACCCAAACTCGATCATCTCCTGCCTGCGCGCGGCGCGGGAGAACGCCCGCTCAGTCCGCGAGATCATTTCCTCGGAAATGTGGTTGCAGTTGAACAAGTCTTATTTGATGGTGAATGCCGCCGCCGCGGCGGAGAAACAACTCGAGTCCCATCACGACTTCTTTTCCGAGATCAAGCTGTCGAGCCATCTCTTCACCGGGGTCACGGACGCCACCATGACTCACGACGAGCCGTGGCATTTCTGCCGGCTCGGCCGCAAGCTGGAGCGCGCGGACAAGACCTCGCGCATCCTCGACGTCAAATATTACATCCTGCTCCGCTCGGTGTCGGACGTCGGGACCGCGTTTGACGATGTGCAATGGGCGGCGGTGCTGCGCTCGGCCAGCGCGTTCGAGATGTACCGCAAGAAACACGGGCGCATCTCCCCCAAGGCCATCGCGCAGTTTTTGCTGCTCGACCCCGAGTTTCCGCGCGCCATCCGGTTTTGCCTCGACTCCGCGCGCGATTCCTTGCATGCCATCTCGGGCACGCCGATCGGCACCTTTCGCACGACCGCCGAGAAGCTGCTCGGGCAGCTTTGCTCCGATCTGGCGTTTACCGGAGTGGACGACATTTTTAACGCCGGATTGCACGAGTACCTGGACGAGTTGCAGTCGCAGATGAACCGCGTGGCGAACGGCATTTACGAGACCTTTTTCGCGAAACGCATGCCCAGCCCCACCCGGCAGCGGTCGCAAATATCCCGTCAAACGGCGGGATGAACCGGGGGAGCGGGCGCAAAAAACAAGAGAATTGCATGAGCGGGAACGGACATGGCGAGATTTGGCGGGCGATGTCGGCCGCCGGGCAGGACCGGCTGCTGGCGCCGTACATCAATCTGAAACTGGCGCTGGCCGGCTTTGCCACGGTGCCGGACACGGGAGACGCGGACATTGCAGATCTCACGGCGGCGTTGCTGGCCCACCAGCGCGAGGCTAACCGTCTTCTTTCCAATTACCTCTGCCCGGTGGACCAGCGGATCCAGACCTTTCTGTATGATTATCTGCAGGAGGTTTCCATTCCCAAGCTGACGATGCAGGCGCTTTCGCTGGACCGTTACGGCATGGCGCGAATGCTCTCTTTGCCGGCGGGGGAGGACAGTCACTCGAGCCCCATTCTCAATTCGTACCGGGTGAAGCAAGGTGTCCTGAACAATCCCAAGAGCGACCGCCGCACGACCCAGGGGATTTTCCATGTCACTGAAGGCGGTTTGCCGATTCCAGACGACAAAATCGCCGTTCCCAAAATCGTCTTCGCCAAGATGTTCGCGCAGGCCTTCGCGCCGCCGCGCGATTTGTTGCGTTTGCCGTACACCGCCAAGCTGGCCCAGCCGGCGGAATGTTTTGTCTCGCTGTTGTTGCGCCCGGTGGTCGCCCCGGAGGTGCCCGGGTTTTCCAGCGAGAAAACGATGGAGGTCCGTTTCTTCGTGCCGGGCAGCCTGGTTAGCAACCTCGATTTCATCGAGTCGATCTTTGGCAACGCGGGCGACCCGTCCTTGCCCGAAAATGACGCGGGTCTCGACACCGAGCATTGGACCGGCCACACCGGTTGCGTCATCCTGGCGCCTCACCTTGTCGGTTTGACCAAGAAGTCGGCGGGGTTGCCGCATTGGGACGCCGCCTCCCCCCGCCAGCGTCGCGATGGCATGTGCTGGAAGAGCGAGAGCGAGCTCTACAACAATGGCGGCGCGTTCAAGCTGACCTGCCGTGACGAGACCGGGGTTATTGTCACCCTCATCGCGGACAACTATTAC
>CAZMLP010000099.1:0-2145 GCA_964566745.1 uncultured Verrucomicrobiota bacterium
GCGGTCCCATTCAGCAAGACGCTCGCCAATCAATTGCCGTTGGCCGGCCGGAACCAGCGCCAAATAGTCTCCGCGTTGATCGGGCGTTTGCCGCATGAGCGGGACCATGACCCACCTCAACTCGGTCATTTGCAGGCGGGACTCGCGCTCGCCCGGAGGCAGGGCGTCATACTCGGCCAGCTTGGCGAGCAAAGTCTTGCGCAGGGCCTCCGGCTCGGGTGCGAGTTCCTGCTGGCGGCGCGCCGGGGAAAGCGCCAGCAACTGGCGGAATCGCTCGACGGGCGAGCGGGGTTTTGGCGGGAGGATTTTGACCTCCACCGAAACCGGTTGGTTTCCGGGAAAAGGCGGGATGGCCGGCGGAGTCGCATTTTGCGCCATCATCGTCAAACAGCCGATGCCCGCGAGGAGCAGGCAGGCTTTCGGGATGCAAGGGACGCGTTTCATGACCCGGGGGTTATTGCAGAACGGCGAGCAACTCCATGTCCACATGATCAGCCACGGCGTTGAAGCGCCGGATGGTCTCGAAATTGCGCAAGGCATCCACGCTGGATGCCTGCGCCGGTGACCCGCCCGAGGCAGGAAGAATCGCGAGGGCGCGAGAAGCGGCGGCTATCTCGCCCGCGAGCCGGGCGGTGGTGACTTGCCGGTATTGTTGGTGGGCGAGCAAGCCCGCCCCCAACACCAGCGAGGCAAGGGCGGCTTGGCGGGTCCAGCGCAGGGAGAGCCACGGCAGCCAAGGCCGGCGGGCCTGGCGGACAGTGGCGCGTTGCTCCAGTTCGACGGCTTGAAGCACCCGCGCGGTGAAATTCGTGGACAGTGGCGCCGGCGGCAGGCGGCGCAGCAAATGGTCGAGGTTTTGCTCCCCGGCCCAATGGGTGGAAAGGTCCGGGCGTTCCCGCATTAACGTTTGCAGCCGCTTCTCCTCGGCGGGCGTCAGCGGGCGCCGCAGGGAGATTTCCAACAACTCTTGATAGACCGGATCATTCATGTCGTCTTTTGGTTGATCACCGGAGGGAGCGAAAGGTTTCGCGGTGAAAAATTGTTTTAAGGGATTGTCAGGGGGGTGAAACGGCTCCGGGCCCGTCTTTTAAATAGGCTTTGAGCTTTTGTTTCAAGGCTTCGCGGGCACGATGGATGATCGACTTGGTGGCCGAGAGGGAACAGCCCAGAACGGCGGCGATTTCCTCGTAGGAAACATCCTCCTGTTGGCAAAGCAGGATGGCGGTGCGCTGGTTTTCCGGCAATTCGCCAACGGCCCGGGCAACCTTCTCCTCCAACTCGCGTTGAAGCAGCGAGTCGGGCGGCGTGGTGACCCGGCGGTCCTCGAATTGCCGGGCGGGTTGCTCCTCGTCCTCGTGGGCGGCCTCAAGGGAATCGGCCGGGTGCCGCGAGCGGCGGCGGATCTCGTTCAGGCAAAGGTTCCGGGCGATGGTGAAAAGCCAGGTGGAAAACTTGGCGGAAACCTCGTAACGGTGCGCCGACTTGTAAACTTGCAGGAAGACGTTTTGGGCAAGATCCTCCGCCTCGGTGGCGTCCGGCAGGGTCCGGTAAACAAGATTCATCACCGGCTGTTTGTATTTTTCCACCAGGGCCTCAAAAGCCCGCATGTCGCCCTGCTTGACGCGAAGCATGAGCGCGGCATCGGGATCGGAACTGGCGGCCATCAAGGTCACGTTAGTGATAACCATGACACGCAAAAGGTTGCAAAGAAAGTGGAAGCCGGGGAGGGCGGGCAATAAAGGAGTTTTAGAAACCGGCGGTTTTAGCCGAAGAAATACTTGTGCGGGCGGGAAAGTTTGTGTTCATTGCAGGTGCGCGGTTTTTCGCGAGCCGCCACAAAAGAATTTTTTCCCCGTCCGCCCCCCGAGATAAACGGGACCATGCCGCCAAAAGTCAAAGACATGTGGCCGCAATGGCTGGCCGGCAGCGTTCTGATTGCGTTGGTTTATTACGCCGCCGCCCGGCTGGGCTTCATGTTGGCCACGATCTCGGGCAACGTTTCCCCCGTTTGGCCACCCACCGGCCTGGCAATCGCGCTGGCGTTGCGGTTTGGCGGCTGGACGGGCATTGGCATTTTCCTGGGGGCGTTTCTCGCAAATCTCTATGCCGGACAAGGACATATCTTGCCGGCGCTGGCGGTGGGCG
>CAZMLP010000100.1:0-2859 GCA_964566745.1 uncultured Verrucomicrobiota bacterium
ATGGCCCTCCTCGATTCCTCGCGGAGAGCCGTTTGGTTTGGGCGGTCAGCTGGCGGGTGGGTGGAAATCTTTGATCGCTGCGCGGTCAGAAGTTCTTGAAATGCTCGTCCAGGGGAATGCCGGCTTCCGCCACGACGTGACTATGTCCGTTGCTGTGGCCATTGGCATGCACCAGGCCGTTGCGGGATTTGTTGCGGGGAAGTGAGCGGGAAACCGGTTGGGGCATGGGTGCCGAAGGACGGGCCGGGGCTGGTTGCTTATGGACGGAACCGCCCACGAGGGCGAGCAACTCGTTCACCGCCGCCTGCTCGATCTTGGCCTGGGCGGTGAGTTCCTTGGAGGCGCTGGCGCTTTCCTCGGCGCTGGCGGCATTGGCCTGGGTGACCCGGTCCATCTGGCCAATGGCCTGGTTGATCTGCTGGATGCCCTGCGATTGCTCGCGCGAGGCTCCGGCAATTTCCCCGACCAGGTCGTCCACCGAGCGGGTTTTGTCGATGATCTGTTTCAAGCTGCCAGCCACGCGACCGCTAACCTCCACGCCTTGCGCCGTCTTGCGGATGGCCTCCTCGATCTTGTCGGCCGTCTCCTTGGCGGCGCTGGCGCTGCGTTGGGCCAGGCTGCGCACCTCGTCGGCCACGACGGCGAAGCCGGCGCCCGCCTCGCCCGCCCGGGCGGCCTCGACGGCGGCGTTCAACGCCAGGATGTTCGTCTGAAAGGCGATTTCGTCGATGTTCTTGACGATCTTGGCGATGTCATCACTGGAGGCCTTGATCGCCGCCATGGAACTAACCATCTGCTCCATCTCGCCGGACGCCGCGTCGGCGACGCCGCGCGTCTCGGTGGTTAGGTCCTTGGCACTTTGGGCGCTGTCGGCGTTGCGCTTGATCATGCTGGTCATCTCCTCGAGGGAGGCGCTGGACTCCTCCAGCGCGGCGGCCTGCTCGCTCGCCCCCTCCGCCAGAACCTGGCTGGCCGTGGACACCTGGCTCGAGGACACCGTCACCTGCTGCGCGCCTTCGTCCAGAGTGGTGGCCACCTGCTTCAATACCCGGCTCAACCCCGCGACAATCAACGCCGCCAAGCTGATGCCGAGCGCGATGGAAACAGCCGTCAACCCCAGGTTCACCCGGCTGGCCAGCTTCATCGCCGCCTGCATGCGGTCGCCGCTCGCGGCGCCAAAGTCCCGGTTCTCGTCAAAGAGCGCCTCGCAACGCTTTTTGTATTTTTCATAAGGGCCGAGCACGGTGTTGACGCAAGTCTCGAATGCCTCGTCGTTTTTGCCGGCCCGGCTCAACTCCAGCGCCGCGTGGCGCGTCCTGATGTACTCGTCCCGCGCGGTTTTCATGTCCTCGAACGCCTTGCGGTCCTCCGGGCGGAAAATGGTGCGTTCGTTGGCGTCTATCTCCTTGCCCGCCGCCGCGGACAACTTCGCGATTTCCTCGTCATACCGTTTCTTGGCCTCCGGCGACTTGGCCGCGATATGAAGCACGACATTCAGTTGGACCTCGTTGGCGTAAGCCGATATTTTGCCCGCGGTCGCCATGCCCGGCATGCCGTCATTGATAATATCGCCCACTTGGGCGGAGAGATGGCGCATCAAAAGGAAGCCAGCCACCCCGAGCACAGTGGGCAGCACCAATATCGCCGCAAAGCCAAGGGTGAGCCGTTTGTGTATCGTCCAGTTTTTCATGTTACAACGTGCTTTGGTTACTGCGGACGGTTGAGAGGCGTGTTTGCCCGTCGGCCGGTTCAGCCAACATCCGGTCAAGCCCGGGATCAGCATGCGAGGCGATTAATACTCCCGCGCCGCGGTCGGCCGTTGTCATCCCGCCGGGACGGACGATGGCCAACAGGTTTCTCAAAAATGATCCGAGCATGCTCAAATATCGGCGATAAGAAAAAAGACCTGAGCAAACCGGCATAAAATGGTCTTAAAACTTAATAATCTCCGATCTGTATAAAATATGGGCAATACCCGCAATTAGCCCTCCCTTCCCACGCGCAAGCTGTTCTTTCCGTTTTTGTTGCCAAACTCCCTGCCGGCCTTTTCGGGAACCCGTCAGGATTGGCTGTCCGAATTCTGGACAGCGGCAAAAGACTGGCGATCGCGTGCGGAAGCGATAGCATGACGCCATGAAACCACTGTGCACGCATCTCCCGATGTCGCTTTTCATCGCCTGGGTGCTCGCGATTAGCGCACAGGCGGGGGTCACCGTGCAAAAAGCGGCATACCACGGCTGGCCTGATGCCTTGGTTTTGGGAAATGGAAAGGCCGAAGTGGTGATTGTACCCGCCGTTGGCCGCGTGATGCAGTTCCGGTTCGCGGGCACAAACGGCGACGGCCCGTTCTGGGAGAACCGCGCCCTGGATGGCAAGGCGCCGGATTCAAAATCGAAAGACTGGGGCAATTTCGGCGGTGACAAGGCGTGGCCCTCCCCGCAGGCGGACTGGCCCAAGGTGACCGGCCGTGGCTGGCCGCCCCCGCCCGCGTTCGACTCGATGCCGGTCGAGGCGAGGGTCGAGGGCAAGGTGGTGACACTCGTTTCCGCCGTGGACCCGTTCTATGGGATCAAGACGCGTCGGCGAATCGAGCTGGAGCCGGTCGCGCCTGTCATGAAAATCACAACCACGTACGAAAAGGTTTCCGGCGCGGCGGGCAAGGTCGGCGTGTGGGTGATCACCCAATTGAAAGACCCGCAGGGTGTTTTTGCCATGATCCCGGAACCGTCCATTTTTCCGAGCGGCTACGTGAGGCAATCAGACACTTTGCCGTTCGATTTCAAGGTCGAGAAGGGCCAGCTCTCACTGCGGCGTGATCCGAAAGGTCCGCATAAAATTGGCTGCGACACCGGGGCGCTG
>CAZMLP010000101.1:0-4682 GCA_964566745.1 uncultured Verrucomicrobiota bacterium
CAAGTATCTCACTTACGCCTTCGTCGCGCTGGGCCTTCTCAGTCTTTGGGGCAAGGCCGGCGTGCTGATCCTGGGGAAGGGGGTCAACTTCGGCCTGGGCGGCTATTGCATGGCCATGTTTCTCAAACTGGAGGCATCCGACCCGGTCAGCACCAAAATCCAATCCACGCCCGGCATTCCGGACTTCATGGATTGGAACCAGATCACGCATCTGCCGTCGTTTTGGGTGCCGTTCAAAAGTCTGCCCTTCAGCTTGTTTGCTGTGATCGCGGTGCCGACGATTGTGGCGTTCGTCGTCGGCGTGGCGATGTTCAAGCGCCGCGTGGGCGGCGTCTATTTCGGCATCATCACGCAAGCGATGGCGCTGATTCTTTCGCTCGGCATCGACGGGAACCAGGGTGTGACCGGCGGCCGTAACGGCATCACCGATCTGCGCACGCTGCTCGGTTGGGACATCCGCACCAAGCACGCGCAATATGTTCTCTACTTCGTGACGTGCGGGCTGCTGTTGCTGGCGATACTCACCTCGCAATGGCTGCTCTCCGGCAAGATGGGAAAGATGCTGCTGGCCATGCGCGACCGCGAGGATCGCGTGCGCTTCTCGGGCTACGACGTCTCCGCGTTCAAGGTGTTCACCTTCTGCATGGCGGCCGCGTTGTCCGGCATTGGCGGCGCGCTTTTCGTGCTGCAAGTCGGGTTCATTTCGCCGTCGCTGGTCGGTATTGTGCCGTCCATCGAAATGGTGATCTTCGCCGCGGTCGGCGGGAAGGCATCCCTCTACGGCGCGGTTTACGGAACATTGCTGGTGAACACCGGCAAAAGCCTTTTCTCGGAAACTTTCCCGCAACTCTGGCTGTTCCTGATGGGCGGCCTGTTCATCGCGGTCGTCGTGCTGTTCCCGAACGGCCTGGCCGGAGTGTGGGATTTTGCGCGCAAGAAGGGTGGCCCGTGGTTCGCCAAGCTCAAGACCGAGGAGCAACTGGCGGCCTTGTCCAACACCGCGAAGGGAGAAAAACCATGAGCAACACAAGTTTTGTCCTCGCTTTGGAGGATCTGACGGTTTCGTTCGACGGATTCAAAGCGGTGGATGCCCTGAATCTTTACGTCGAGAAGAACGAGCTGCGCGTGATCATCGGCCCGAATGGCGCGGGCAAGACCACCGTCCTGGACATGATCTGCGGCAAGACCCGCCCCACCGGCGGCAGCATCAAGTTCAAGAACCAGGAGCTGGTGGGCATGGCCGAGCACCGGATCGTGCAGGCGGGCGTCGGGCGCAAGTTCCAGACGCCGTCCATCTATGAGAACCTCACGGTGTTCGAGAATTTGGAGGTTTCTTATCCGCGCGGGCGTACCGTGATGGGCTGCCTCGCTTTTCAGCGCACCCCGGAGGTGACCGACCGGATCCACAAGGTCGCCGAGGAAATCTTCCTCAAGGACTACCTCGACATCGAGGGCGCGTTTCTCAGCCACGGCCAGAAGCAATGGCTGGAGATCGGCATGCTCCTCATGCAAGAGCCGGAGCTGGTGATGCTGGACGAGCCGGTCGCCGGCATGAGCCCCTCGGAGCGGGAGCAGACCGCCGCGCTGCTCAAGCGCATTTGCCAGGGGCGCTCGCTCATCATTATCGAGCATGACATGGAATTCGTCTCGCGCATCGCCCACAAGGTGACGGTGCTGCACCTCGGCAAAATTCTGGCCGAGGGGACGATGGAGGAAGTGCAACACAACCCCAAGGTAATCGACGTTTATCTCGGCCACTGAAAGAAATCCTATGCTTGCAGTCAGCAATCTCGAAGTCGGTTACGGCCAGAGCAAGGTCATTCACGACCTGAGCTTCCAAGTGAACCCGGAGGAAATCCTGGTGATCATGGGTCGCAACGGCATGGGCAAAACCACGCTGCTGAAGTCGCTCATTGGCATTCTCCCCTCCAAGGCGGGGTCGATCAAACTGGGCGAGAAGGAAATCTCGGCGCTTCCCTCGTACGAGCGCGTGCGCAGCGGCATTGGTTTTGTGCCGCAGGGACGCATGATTTTCCCGTCGCTCACGGTGACGGAAAACATCGTCGCGGGCTCGCGCGAGTCGATCAAACCAAGCGTGTGGGACGAAATCTACGCGTTGTTTCCGGTGTTGCGTGACATGCGCAAACGCAAAGGCGGAAACCTTTCCGGCGGGCAGCAGCAGCAGCTCGCCATTGCCCGCGCGCTGGTTTCCGATCCCAAAGTCCTGGTGCTCGACGAGCCGACCGAGGGCATTCAGCCCTCGATCATCAAGGACATCGCGAAGGCGCTGAAGGAGATCCGCCAGATGCGCAAGATCGCCATCATCGTGTCCGAGCAGGTCGTGAGCTTCATGATGGAAGTTTGCGACCGGGCGTTTGTCATCGAGCGCGGCCGGTTTGTCCACGAGGCGAGCCGGGCCAACCTCGACGCCAACAAAGTCAAATCCCTGCTGTCGGTGTAATTCAGTCGGTCCCACTCTGTAACCCTGTATCAAGAAAGGAAAACTCATGCCCAAAACGTTGATCAAAGTTGACTTCAAGACCCCGCCGGAGAAGCAACGCGCGATCCATAACCGCTGGCACCCGGACATCCCGATGGTCGCCTACGTGAAACCCGGCGACGAATTCCGCGTCGAATGTCTCGATTGGACCGGCGGCCAGATCAAGGACAACGACAAGGCGAACGACATCCTGGACGTGGACCTGACGAAGGTGCACTACTTGAGCGGCCCGATTGGCGTGGAAGGCGCCGAGCCGGGCGACCTGCTGGTGGTGGACTTGCTCGACATCGGCGTGTTGCCCGAGTTCGAGTGGGGCTTCACCGGCATTTTCGCCAAGAGCAACGGCGGCGGTTTCCTGACGGAACATTTTCCCGACGCGCGCAAGGCTTGCTGGCATTTCAGCGGCGTTTACGCCAACTCGCGGCACATTCCAGGCGTGGAGTTCGCGGGCATCATGCATCCCGGCTTGATCGGCTGCTTGCCCTCGGCGGACTTGCTGGCGACATGGAACAAGCGCGAGTCGGAGCTGTTTGCCACCAATCCGGACCGGGTCCCGCCGCTGTGCGCCTTGCCGTACGCGCCGACCGCGCACATGGGCGGCATGAAAGGCTCGGCCGCGAAAAAGGCCGCCGCCGAGGGGGCGCGCACGGTGCCGCCGCGCGAGCATGGCGGCAACTGCGACATCAAGAATTTGAGCCGCGGCTCGAAGGTTTATTTCCCGGTGTATGTGAAGGGGGGCGGTCTCTCGATGGGAGACATCCACTTCTCGCAAGGCGACGGCGAAATCACCTTCTGCGGCGCCATCGAGATGGCGGGCTACATTGACCTGCGCGTTTCGATCATCAAGGGCGGCATGAAGAAGTACGGGATTTTGAATCCCATTTTCCAGCCCAGCCCGGTGGAGCCGCATTACACCCGGCATCTTATCTTCGAGGGCATCTCCGTGGATGAGGCGGGCAAACAGTATTATCTCGATCCGCATGTGGCTTATCGCCGCGCCTGCTTGAACGCCATCGAATATCTGAAGAAGTTCGGATTCACCGGCGAGCAAGCCTACGCGATTCTCGGGACGGCGCCAGTCGAGGGACGCATCAGCGGCATTGTGGACATACCCAACGCCTGCGCGACGCTCTACCTGCCGACGGAGATCTTCGACTTTAACATCCTGCCGGGGGCTGAAGGTCCCAAAAAATACCTCAACGGCAAGATTGACATGGCCAAGGTGGTTTGAGCTGAAGGGGAGGAAGGCGGCGACGCGACGGCGTCGCCGCTTTCCGCTCCCCCTCTTATCTTTTATACTCCCATGCCTCTCTACGAATATCTCTGCGCGGATTGCGGCCCCTTCACCGCGCAACGAGTCGTGGCCGACCGCGATCTCTCCGCCGCCTGCCCGGATTGTGGCCAGTCGGGGGAACGCGCCATCTCGTTGCCCAACCTGAGCCTCATGCCCGCCAGCCGGCGGAGCGCGCACGCCCGCAATGAAAAAAGCTGCCACGAGCCGGCGGTGGTGACGCGGCATCGCTGCGGCTCCGGTTGTGGTTGCGGCAAACCGGCCAGCCAGGACGCACTGAAAAAGCGCCGTGTCGAAGTGCCCAAGCTGGGCAAATTCCAGACTCCACGGAAAAAGAACCGCCCTTGGATGCTTGGGCATTGATTGGCGCAATCCAGGAATATCTTACCACCCCGCCGCGCTTTCCTGGCGTTTGGCGGGGTGGCCTTTTTAAGAGCCAAGATCAAGATTCCAAGTCAATCCGTGGCTTTCCTCCTTTCCGGATTGGCAGCCGCGCCGTCCGGGGTGAAGCTCAAATCCATGCCTGGATTTGCCTTGAATCCCCTTGTTTTCGGGGCCGATTCACCTGCCGGAGCCAGCCATCCGACCCGAACGGGCGGGGCAGTGGACGCGTCGTGAAGAAGGAGGAAGTCCCGACGATGGCTTGAATCACCTTGAACGGGTGTGATTTTCCCTTTCGAGCCGCGAAAACGAGCCACCGGCCCGTGGCCACGAAATCTTCCAGAGCGCCCGGCCGATCGCGGCCCATGCCTTGAATTGGTTGGATTCATGGTGGAGACGGGGAGATCAACGGGCGAAGGACGACAGGGCGAAGGACGACAGGGCGAAGGGCGCCGGGACGCTTGATCCCGATCATGGATGGCTTGAATCACCTTGAACGGGTGTGATTTT
>CAZMLP010000102.1:0-2298 GCA_964566745.1 uncultured Verrucomicrobiota bacterium
AAGGTCCACTCGGGACCTTCTCCCTCGGCGCGCCTCGCCCTCCGGCCCAATTGGCGAAAACAGGCTTGCCGGGAATTTTCAGACAGGTTCTGACCCGACGCGCATTCGTAACACGCGGCCGGGCGAGGAATTGTTTGACCAGCACCAGCCGGTTAACGAGGCTGGGGCAGCGTCACCGGCGGCCTATGACACTCTCGCACACCCGCTCGCGTTTTCCCGGCCCGGGACCGGGCGCGCGAATGGTGTCGCTCTTGTTGCTGGCCCTCCCGCTGCTCCTCTCCGCGCAGGTGACCGTCCCGCTGCCGGGAGATGATTTGTTCGCGGGCACGAACATCATTCGCATCGCGATCCAAGTGTCCGAGGAAGGGATGCAGACCCTCGCGAATTCCGGGCCGAAACAAAACCAGTTGCGCAAATCGAAGGTGGCGGCGCGGGTGATCGAGGGCGGGAAGACCTACACGCATGTGACGGTGCAATTGAAAGGCTTCAGCAGCTTCCTGCCGGTGGACAGCAAGCCTTCCCTGACGCTGAATTTCGACAAGGACGGCGAGGGGGAGCTGTTTCATGGCCTGGGAAAAATTTCCCTGAACAATTCCTTTCAAGATCCGCTTTGCCTTAACGAAAAGGTTTCCCGCGAGTTGTTTGCCGCCGCCGGAGTGCCGGTGCCGCGGGCAGATTACGCCTTGGTGACCTTGAACGGGCGGAAGCTCGGTCTATACGTGATGACCGAGGGATACGACAAAAAATTTCTCAAGCGGTATTTCACGCGAACGGATGGCAACCTCTACGACGGCGGGGTGATGCAGGACATCAACCGCCAACTGCAGGTGACCTCCGGGCGCAATCCTGACGACCATACCGGCGTCCTTCGCCTGATGCGCGCCTCACGCGAGATCGACCCGGACAAGCGGTTTCACGCCCTCGAATCGGCGCTGGACATGGATCGTTTCCTCTCGATGGTCGCGATGGAGACGCTGCTCTGCCACTCGGACAGCTACTCGATGAACCGGAACAATTACCGGCTCTATCACGATCCAGTCACCGACAAGATGATCTTCATGCCGCACGGGATGGATCGCGTGCTCGGCATGCACCGGAGCGGGCCGGAACTTTACCTGATCCCCCCCACGCTGGGCATGGTGGCCAACGCCGTCCTCACCACGCCGGAGGGGCGCCGGCGCTACCTGGCGCGGGCGGGCGTGCTGTTCACCAATTTTTTCCAGCCGGACCGCCTCTGCCAGCGGGCGCGGGAGATCAACTCGCGCATCGCGGGCCAAATGGGTTCCCGGGCGGGTTTCCCCGAATTCTACAATGATGGCGGCCGTGACAACGCGCAGGGGATTGAAGACTTTTGCCGGCGCGTTGAGGCGCGCGCCGCCGACTTGAAAATGCAATTCAGCCATTTGAAGGAGATCCTCGCGCCGACGCCGATCCCGGTTTTTGAGGCGGGCGGCTCCAGCCGGATTGACGGCTGGCGCGTGCGGCACCGCGTGGGCCGCGCGGAGCCGGTTTGCGAGCCCGGGGAGCGCAACGGCGCCTCGACTTTGCATTTACGCGTGGCCAACGAGCCGGACCGGGTGAGCTTGCACACATTTGTCGCTTTGCCCGCCGGGACGTACCGTCTCTTTGGCCGGGTCACGATCCAGGGGGCGGAGAAGAGCCTGCCGGCGCCGCCGCTTTCCCTGGCGCTGGTCCGCTACGCGGGGGACCGCTTCGACCGGGATGTTTCACGCGCGGACCCGCAAAACGTCAGCCTGGTGCTTCGTGTGCGGGAATCGCGCGCGCCCGAGGAGATCGAGCTGATCTGCGAAACCAGCCGCCTGGCGCCGGAGGCGTGGTTCGACGCCAGCGGATTGCGAATCGCCAAGGTGGAACGATGAGCAAAACTTGTGCTCTTCGGCCCAAATTATCAGTTGGTCGAACATGGTTTGGGTGATATGGATGGGGCTTATGACATTGCTTTTGAAGCTCGGTTTGGCGGTTAGTTTTGGCCTCGTGATTCTCGCCCTTTTGTGAGCGGTCACAGCCAGCTGCGTGACCGGCTTTTCCTCGGGTCCTGCCTCCTCTACGCCGCCAACCGGTGGGTGGTGAAACCGCACACGCACAATCCCTTTCTGCTGTTCCATTTTAACGACCTGCTGCTCATCCCGTGCGCGTTGCCGCCCATTCTCTGGCTGCACGGGCGGCTCGGGTTGCGCCCGCGCGGAAGCGCGCCAACGCTAGCCGAGGTGACGTTTCACCTCGTGGTTTGGTCAATCTTGTTTGAGGCCATCGGCCCGAGGATCGTGGCGCGCGCCA
>CAZMLP010000103.1:0-4701 GCA_964566745.1 uncultured Verrucomicrobiota bacterium
TTGCCGCCGGAGGAGGGCGATAAACTTGCGCCGGTAGCCGGCGATGCGCGCGTCCACTTGGACCTCGAACGTCATGCTGCGCGTTGTGAAAAGGGAGGTGAAATTCGCGGCCGGTCCGCCACCTGGAGCGCCCGGGATGCCGCCTCCGCCCTGCGGGATTTGCATCATTGCCGCGACCTCGGCGGGGCTGGTGAAAGGTGTGTCATCATCATCGCCTTCCACGCCATCATATCCGGCCCGGTGACGGATCGCCTCGGACGCGGCCTGGGCGCTGCCGAGCATTAATTCCAGGACAGGCTGACCGGCGGTGTTGGGATTCACCTGACCGGAAGACAAGGCGGTGAAAAGATCGACCATTCCCACCGAGCCAAAGGACGATCCCGGCTGGCGCAACAAGCCAAGCTGCGTGGATCGTCGCGTGGGCTGCGCCGCGTTGTTGGACGCGGGGCCCCAATAAATGGCGGGCGTCATGCCGCGCACCAGCAACAGTTCGGAAATGTCTCCCATCGGCCCGTTTTTTGCCACATACGGCGGCTTCAGGGAGAGGTAATACTCGTTCTCCGCGCCCGCCAGGCGTGCCTTGTCGTCCCGATCTATCCAATCAAGAATGGAATCGGAGACCATCGAGAACTCGGCCGGATCGCAACCCACCATGGTGAGCGCCTGTTGCAACATCGGCCCGTCCACCCGGTTGATGTTGAGCTTGCGCTCCGCGTCCACAATCTTGATGGAGAACATCCCCTCCCCCACGCGATTATCCACGAGGGAAATGTCCGCTAAGACATCGTTGGTGTTGCCTGTGCCGCCCGCCCATTTTTGGCGAAGATTGTCCGAAAGATCCAGGGTCATCGATTGGGACAACACATAGCGGGCCAGTTCCACTCCCGAGCGCCCAAGCCATTCCAAGTCGGTGTCCAGACTGGTGTTTTTCGCGAGACGCGTCTCCACCTTCATGGAGTAGGCAAAACCTCCGGCCAGCACGGCGAGCACGATGATCGTCAACATGACGATAATCATCGCGATGCCGCGCTCGGAGCGTTTAGGAGACTGTGGAGGAAGCCTCATGCTGTGCTTGGCAAAGAGAACTTTCGCTACCTCGGCGGGGGTGGCGCCATGTTTCCCGTGGTGGTCCTCTGCACACCTTGGCCGGTCGGCGCAATCCCGCCCTGGTACGCCGCCGGAATCGCCAGTGACGACAGCAGGATTTGCCGGGTCACCACGTCCTTGGGCCGGTTGAAATACTGGTTGGCACGGCCAAAGCCCAGCGTCACGCGCACCATGCGGGGCAACTGGTTGGTGAAGGGCCAATCCGTGTTCCACTCATTGCGGTTGGTGTTCCAGAACTCCAAGCCGAACGCGCTGACATCCCGCGCCAAAGGCAGCCGGTACGACAAATCCTCCGCGGCATTTGTGGCCCCGAAGAGCGGCATCTGGCGCATCACCAATTGGTTGCCCGCCGGGCTCGGCTCCACCGAGAAAGTTACACGCCGCACCACTTGGCCCTCGTAGATTCCGGCGCCCGGGAATGACCCCGGCAACCGCGCCGCCACCGAGAGATAGGCATAGTCCCCGCTCGTGTCCGCGAAGAAGGTGTAGTGCTCCATGTTCTGGGAAAAGAGCTGCGCCGACATGAGCGCGTCCTCCAGGCATCGCAACGCCATGCGGCTCCGCTGCGCCTCGGCCGAGGCGTCCTGCCCCACCTTCGCGCCACGCAAAATCGCCGACCAACTCGCGTAGATGGTCACCATCAACATGCCCAAAATGCCGATGGCCACCATGATTTCCACCAGCGTGAATGCCGAAAGCGACGTCGCCCCCCGCTGCCCCCTGCGCGTCCGGGCGTGTCTGGTTGGATTTTGGGGGCAAAGGATCATGCGCGGGGCAGTTTCAACGAAACTTGGAAATGGAATCCGGCCGGTAAAGCCAGGTGCTCAGATGAGTTTGAAGCGGTTTTTTGTCGATATACCAATTGACGGTGAAATCGACTTGGAACAGGCCATTCGAGGCGATCTCGGTGGTCACCTTGGTCCAGGAATAGTTGCCGTATTGATCGCCAAAAGATCCCGATTCCACCCCCTCCTCCAGCCGATTTGTCAGGGAGGATTCGGCCGCCAAACTGCCAATATCCACCTGCTGGCGTTGCAAGGAACGGGCCTGCTGGAGGCTTTGCGACGTGAGTTTCAAGATGGCGAAGATGGCGATGAAAAATATGCCGATCGCGATCATCACCTCGAACAGGGTGAAGGCCCGCGTTTCCCGCGCCATCCGCATTCGGCCTGTGATGGTCACGTTCAATGCATCCCCTCCCGGATCACCTGCATGTCCGGCAGACCCGTCACCACCTCGAGCGAGATTTTGCGCGTTTCACCGTTCGGCCCCTCCATCACAATGGTAAACTCGTCACTGGTGCCGTTCGGATAGAACCGCACGCGCGCCGTCTCGGATTTCATTTGGTCGCGAAAATTAACGTCGAGGAAAGTCACTCGAATATCCTCCGGCAAACGGCCGGAAAAACTCCGCTGGGGCGGCGGCGGGGCTTGCTGCTCCTCGATATCCATGAGGCTCAGCGATCCGTTGCCGGTGATCGAGTCCTGGTTGCGGGGCAACTGGGCGCGCTCCACGTTAATCGAGCCATCGGCCGAGTGAATCACCATGTCCATGGGATGATCCTGCAGGATCGCCATGTCGCGCGCGAAGCTGCATCCCTCCATGACGTCACTCACGGCCTTGCGCATGCCCTCCTTGTTCACCGCCTTCAACATCGCCGGCATGGCGATGGCCATCACCAGCATCATGACGCCAATCACCACCATGATCTCAATCAAGGTGAAGCCCCCCGCGGCTCGGGCCGGGGTTCGGGGAAAAGCGGAGGGGCGCATAAGGTCAAACCGGGTCACTTGTTGATGCTGCTCGTGATGGCAAACATCGCGGAGAGCACGCTCAAAAGCAAACCACCCACGCCCAGCGCCATGATAATGATCATGATCGGCTCGATCAGGTTCGTCATCACGCGCAGACCGATGTCCAGCTCGCTCTCGTAAGTCTCGGCCAGATTGTGCAACGCGCCCGGCACGTCACCGGTTTCCTCGCCGATCTTGATCAGGTCGATCATCAATTGAGGGAAAACTTTGCTCTTGGCAAGCGGCTGGGCCAGCGTCTTGCCGTCCGTCACCCCCTCGCGCGTCTCGGCGATCGCGCGCTTGAGGATCAGATTCGGCACGATTTGCTCGGTGATCTTGAGCGCGGTGAGCACCGGCACGCCATTTTGCAGGAGGGTGGAGAGGGTGCGCGCGAATTGTCCGAAGAGGTGCAACTTCACCACCTTGCCTATCACCGGCACGTTCATCTTCGCCCGGTCGAGGGTGATCTTGCCATTTTCCGTGGCCTGGTAGCGTTTGAACAACACCACAATCACCAGCAAAACCAGCAACAGCAACCACCAGTACGTCGCGAAAAAATGGCTGATGCCAATGAGAAATTGCGTGGAGGCCGGCAACGGCACCTTCATGCCCTCGAAAATCGACATGAAGCGCGGCAGCATGAACGTCATGAAAAAGATCATGATCGCGACGCCCACGCACCCCACGATGGCCGGGTAGATCAGCGCCGAGGTGAATTTGGACTGCACCGTCGCGAACCGGTCGAAATGCTGCGCCAGGCGGCGCAGCACATCCTCCAGCGCGCCGCTCTGCTCCCCCGCCCGCACCATGTTAATGTAGATGTCCGGGAAAATGTTAGACTGCTTGGCCATCGCGTCCGAGAGGCTCCGGCCCTCGGTCACGTCTTGCTTCAGTTGCTTGCCGACATCGGATGGAATACCCCGCGACTCCAAGTGCGCCATGCTGCCTAGCGCGACCGTCAACGGCATGCCGGCATGGAGCAAATTGGCCATTTGCTGCGTGAACGTGGCCAACTCCTGCAATTTCGGCCGGCGCTTGCGCTGGAGCAACTCCCGGATGGCGGGGGGTAACAAACCATTGGCCAGCGCGCCCTTCCCCTTCACGCGGTCCGTTTTGGCCGGAATCGGGCCTTTCGAGGCCTCGACCGCGACCGGAAAGAGGCCCATGCGCTCGATTTGGACGAGCGCCGCGCCGCGATCCGTCACATCGAGCACACCGGTCATGACCTCGCCGGAGCGCTTGCGCGCCTTGTAGGAGAATTGAGGCATACTTGCTCAGGGATCAATAACCTCAAACCCCGCAAAGTTGCAGTCAATTCTTGGCGGAAAAGACTTTCGAGGGCTGGCGACCGTCACGTCGTGGGAGATTTGATCGGCAATACAAAGCGAAGCTCCAGGCCTCACACGCCTGCCCGCCAATAACAAAAATTGCGCACAGAATGCCAGTAAGATAGATTTCTCGTCGCACGGTGAAATCTCATATCCCCTATGAATGTCTCGCTCGGAGCCCAGTGGGAACAATTTGTAAACGAGAAAGTCGAAAGCGGCCGCTACCAGACAGCAAGCGACGTGCTGCGTGACGGCCTCCGGTTGCTGGAGCAACGCGAGCGCGCGTTTAAAGGCGTGTCTTTCAATTCCAAAGAAGAGCTGGAGCAAATGCTGGAAGCCGGGATTCAACAACTCGATACGGGCGAGAGTGTTCCCGGTGATGTTGCCGTGAAGAATCTCCGCAAACGTGCCGCGACACGCCGCCGCGCCATTGGCTAATTTTGTCCTTTCCCGACTGGCAGTCATGGACGTGG
>CAZMLP010000104.1:0-2916 GCA_964566745.1 uncultured Verrucomicrobiota bacterium
AGGCCGTTTCCTCCCCGCAAATATAACTGCCTTGTCCCACGAACACCTCAACATCAAACGAAAACGCGTGGCCAAGGATTCGGTTGCCCAGCAAGCCGGCATTCCGCGCCTCCGCAATGGCCGCCTCCAAAACCGGCCGCGCCGCCGGGTATTCGGCGCGCAGATAAATCCATCCTTTCGCTGCCCCCACCGCGCGCCCGGCGACCGTCATCCCCTCCAGCAGGGCAAACGGGTCGTCTTCCATCAAGAATCGATCGATGTAAGCGCCCGGATCCCCCTCGTCCGCGTTGGCGATCACATATTTTGACAACGCCCCCCGCCCCAGCACCGCGCGCCATTTCCGCCCGGTGGGAAAGGCGGCTCCACCCCGTCCCCGTAACGCGGACAACTCGATGGTATCGACCACTTCGGACGGTTCCATCGCCACCGCCTTTTCCAAGGCACGGTATCCACCCCGGGACACATATTCGTGAAGCGCGCGAACCCCGCCCGTGGCGACGCGCTCCAACACAACCGGCTGCCGGGACCGGATCCCGACTTGGGGACGGGGAGCGGGACCTGCCGCCGCCGGAGCCGAGTGGCATTGCCCCAAACAATAAACACGCGGTTGCTGGATCTCGGCCTGCCTCCAGCGCCCGGGATTCAAATGCCGCGCGACGAAACAAGCCGCGCCGGAGCAAAATTTTCCGGCCAGGGAACAGCCGTTTAGATGGTAAAAAGACTGGACCTCTGCTCCCGGATGAGGGCGGCCTCCGCATTCCTGTCGCGCCGGTTTGCTCATAGTCGAATCTCCGCAAGGCACTCGCCAGCCCCGGGCAGTGGCGTGACCGAGAAACCCGCTTTGCAAGCGACCTTCCGCATCTCGCGGTTGTCCGGCAGGATGTTGGCGGTAATGCGCTCCAGCCCCTCCGCGCGGCCGATTTGCACCAGTCTTCGCAAAAGCTCGGCGCCGAGCCCGCGCCTTTGCCAGGCGTCACTCACCACCAGCGCAAACTCCGCCTCATTAAGGCCGTGCAGCCGGATCAGCCGGCCCACGCCTCGAATCTCCCGGCCATGCGCGGCGTCATCGTGCTCCGCCACGAGGGCGATTTCACGATCATAGTCGGTGAAACAAAGGCGGGACAACCGTTCATGGTCGGCCCGCTCGCTCAGCGGGAGCGGGGAAAAATAGCGCAAATAAACACTCCGTTCGGAAAGGCTCTGGTGAAACCTCACCATCGCGGGCTCGTCCTCCGCCCGGATGGGCCTTAGCGTGACCGGGACACCGTCGCGGAGGATGATGTCCCACACATATTGAAGCGGATAAGGACGGATCGCGGGCCGGGGCAAATTACCATCCGGTATTGCCTCGGGATGCAACGCCACCCGGGCATCCAGTGCGATGAATTCCTCCGGTCCCGCCAACAGCGGATTTATGTCCAATTCGGCGATGCGGGGATGGTCGAGGATCAACTGGCTCACCCGCGTTACCAGGAGCGCGAGTTGATCCAAGTCAACGGGTTTGCGGCCACGAACACCCTCCAGCGCCCGAAAGATCCTTGTCTGTTCCATGAGTTTGCGCGCCAATGCGGAGTTAAGCGGGGGCAAACCAATTGCCTGATCCTTGATCACCTCCACCAATTCTCCCCCGGCTCCAAAAAGCAAGACCGGGCCAAATTGCGGATCAACACTGCTGCCCAGGATCAGCTCAAGGCCCTCGCGGGAAATCATTCGCTGCACGGAAACGCCGAGAAAATGTTGCGCGCCGACCGCCTCGCGGACTGATTTTTCAATGCGGCGCCAAGCCTGGCGAACGCCAGCCACGGTGCGAATATCCAATTGAACCCCGCCAACGTCGGACTTATGCGTGACGGTTTCGGAATGCAGTTTGACCGCCACCGGGAATCCGGTCTTTCTCGCAAGCCGAACCGCCTCCTCCTCGTCGCAAGCAACCTGCGGCTCGACCACCGGGATTCCATACGCGGCTAGCAGTCTCTTCGATTCTATTTCGGTGAGCAATGTCCGGCCAGCCAGACGCGCCCGGTCGATGACAGCCCGCGCGGAGCTTTGGTCAACCGGGGCATTCTTTTCAGCGGCAAGCACCGGCGTCTCGTAAATTTGTCGCAGGTTGTCGCCATAACGCCACATTAACGCGAAGGCCCGCGCGGCGGAGTCGGGATATTCATAAGACGGAATGCCGGCGGCATTTAGGATGGTTCGAGCGGGCTCCAGAGAGGCTCCTCCCATCCAGCTCGCCAGCAACGGCTTTTCGTGGCGCGCGAAAGGTTGCAATGCGCGGGCCGTGCCCGGGGCGTCAGTCATCGCCTGCGGCGTGAGGATGGCGAGCACCCCATCCACTCCGGCATCGCGGCCCACGATTTCCACTGCCCTGGCATAACGGGTCGCGTCGGCGTCGCCGAGAATGTCCACCGGATTGCCGTGACTCCAATGCGAGGGCAGGAACCCGTTCAGCGCCTCGCGGGTCTCCCCGGCAAGCGACGCGATCTGTCCGCCGCTTGCAATCAGCGTGTCGGTCGCGAGCGCCCCGGGTCCTCCCCCGTTCGTCACCACGGCCAAACGGGGGCCGGCGGGCCGGGGCTGCTTCGCCAGCAGTTCGGCCATGCCAAACAACTCGCCAATCGTGTCCACACGCAGCACGCCGGCGCGACGAAACGCGGCCTCGATCACCGCGTCGCTGCCGGTCAACGAGCCCGTGTGGGACACCACCGCCCGGGCCGCCGCGCCCGTGCGGCCCACCTTGAGCACAATAACCGGTTTGGCCGCGCTTGCCTCCCGCGCCGCCGAAAGGAACGACCGCGCGTCACCAACCGACTCCATGTAGCAGAGGATGCTTTTTGTGCGGGGATCCTCGGCACAGTAATGCAACAAATCCCCCCAGCCCACATCAAGCATCGAGCCAACCGAGACAAACGCGCT
>CAZMLP010000105.1:0-5634 GCA_964566745.1 uncultured Verrucomicrobiota bacterium
GGCGCGCCCGCCGCCACCGCCCTCGCCCGGCTTGCGGTCGCTGTTGCGCGTCTGGTTCAGGGTTTCGCAGGCTCCCTCCACCTCCTGGAAAAACGCGTCCGCCTCGGACATCAACTCGTCCACGAGTTTCACCGACTTGGCCTGGCGCAGCGTGGTGAGCAGGCCCTTGCCGGTGTGCTTGTTCCACAGCCGGTTGAGCGCGAACCTCATCTGCCCGCTGGAGACATTCACCCCGATGTGCCGGGAGGCCACGTTTTCAACCGTGTGCGCCTCGTCGAAAATCACAAAGTCGTTCTTGAACAGAATGCCCCCCTCGCTCTCCTCGCTCAAACCGCCGAGCAGCGTGAAAAAAAGCGTGTGATTCAAGACGAGCACGTCCGACGACAGAATGCGGTGGCGCGCGCGCTGGAAAAAGCAAACCTCGTTGTCCTTCGAGAAATCCGACTGGAACCCGCACAGCTTCGGCGAGCAGAGGCCCCGCTCGGAGCAGACGTGCGACCAGACCTTCGGATCCGGCTCGATGTCGAAGTCCGACAGGCTGCCGGACGTCGTCTCCTTGGACCACTCGTAGATGCGCTGCAACTCGGCGGCCTCGGGCGAGGTGAAGAGGCTGTCCGCCTGGCGCACCGCCTTGTGCAGGCGGCGCGTGCAGAGGTAGTTCGCGCGGCCTTTGAGCATCGTGAAGGTGAACTTCACGGGCAGAATTCCCGCGAGCATCGGCAGGTCCTTTTCGGTCAACTGCTCCTGCAAATTGATCGTGTGCGTCGAGATCACCGCTTTCTTGCTGTTCGCCACCGCGAAAAGAATCGCGGGCGCGAGATACGCCAGACTTTTCCCCACGCCCGTGCCCGCCTCGACGATCAGGTGCCCGCGGTTCTCCAGCGCCTTGGCCACCGCCACGGCCATCTGCTGCTGTTGCGGGCGATACTCGAAATTGCTGGCGCGCGATAGCGTGCCGCTCGACGAGAAGAGATCACCGATTTGAGCGAGCAAATCCGAGCTGCCACCGGCGGGCTGGGCTTCGACGAAATTAATCATGCGGGGTTGACGGCGGAGAGATGATCGCCCCGCGCGCGGACCGGCTCAAGGGCCGCGCGGGCGGCGAACGACGATCTCCTGCGCCGCCTTGTTTTTCACGATCATGTTCGCGGGCAGGATGCCCCGCCAGTTGGTGTTCGGATAAATCACCGAGCCGCGCCCAATGATCGAGCCGGGATTCAACACCGAGTTGCAACCGATGTCGCAACCGTCGCCCAGCAACGCGCCAAACTTGCGCAGGCCGGTGTCAAACGGCGTCCCCTCTTTTTCCACAAACACATTCCCGGGCAGCGCCTTGAAATTCGAGAGCACCACTCCGGCGCCGATGTGCGCCTTGTAACCCAGAATCGAGTCCCCCACGTAATTGAAATGCGGCGCCTGGCAGTTGTTGAACAACAGCGCGTTCTTCAACTCGCACGAGTTGCCCACCACGCAATTGTCGCCCACAATCACCTCGTCGCGAATGTAGGCGTTGTGACGGATCTGGCAGTTCTTGCCGATGATCGCCGGGCCTTTGATCATCGCGCCGTCCTCGACAATGGTTCCCTCGCCGATGAAGACATCCTTGCCGATGTAGGCGCGGCCCTCGCACTTGTTGCGCAATTCCGGGCGCAGGTTGGCCCTAAGGTATTCCTTGATCTTGCGGAGCGCGTCCCACGCGTGCTCGCAGCCGTCAAAAATGGAGGCGTGCTCGGTCTGGCTCAAATCAAACAAATCGGGTGCCGTGAACATGGCGGCAGCGTAGGCCAAAGGAAAACCGAGGCAAATGAGTTTTTTAAAATGATGCTCGCGGCGTTTTTCCGCTCACCCGCCGGGCCGTTTTGCTGCCGGCGAGATTTTGCCGGCGGTGCGATTCCCGGCGGGCTTCGTTCACGGTTTGGCGGCCGCGAAGCGAAGGCGCACATAATCCGCGACCCACTTGCCCTCCGCGTCGCGGAGCTGCGATTCGAGCACGGCTTTCATTTCCGCGAGAAAAGCGGGCCGCTCGCCGGCCGGCAACACCGAGGTGAAGCTCTCCGCGAACGTCTCCAGCCAGCCAATGATGTCGCCGGGCAACGGCGTGGGGCGCGGGATGAGCGCGATGTAACTGACCTGAAACCCGCGCGCCTCGAGCCGGGCGCGGTAATCCTCCACCGTCGGGAAAAACCACGGGCTGGCCGCCATGCCGTTGTAGCCGCGCCGGTTCAAGCCGGTGATCAGCGCCGACTCGATCTTCCGCACGCAACCATGCCCGCCGCACTCCGCCACAAAGCGCCCGCCCGGCTTGAGCGCGCGCCACACGCCGGAAATGGCCGCCCCCGCGTCCTTCATCCAGTGCAGCGCGGCGTTGCTGAACACCGCGTCAAACTCGTGGTTGAACGACAGGTTTTGGCCATCCATGACTCGCGCGTCGAGGCCGAGCTTTTTCGCGGCCTCCACTTGTTGCGCGCTGCCATCAACGCCGGTCACCACACAGCCGGACTCGGCGAGCTTTTGCGTCAGTGCGCCGTCGCCACAACCAAGGTCCAAAATTCGCTCGCCCGCTTTCGGCGCCAGCAATTCCACGACGGGCGACCCGAGGTCCGCGACGAAACGCGCGTTGCGCGCATACCGGTCAGGATCCCAGGTTTGCGACGCGCCGGGACGCCCGCCCGGTTCCGCTTTCCCTGTAATCATCGTGGCAAAGTTACAAGATACCCGCGGTGGCGCAACCTCGCGTCCCGAGATTTTTGGAATTTTTCTCCGGAATATTCCAAAGCTCGCCGCATCGGATTGCAATATGCCGGCGAAAAGGCGCGGCGACAGGTCCCGCGAGGACCGCGGGTCAACGGATGAAATTCTTCAACAGCGGCACGAACGAGTCCAAGCCGGGGGTTTCCATGCCCGGGACTTTTCCCATGTCGTCGTAGCGGCGCGCCCGCACCGCGATTTCATAATGCGGTTCGCGCTCAAACTCACGGGCCTCCGCGTCACTCATCCGTCCGCCCTGCAAATGCAGGCTTTTGCGCGACGCCCCCGAAAGTCCCTCGTAATAACCTGGCTCCTTCCAGCAAAGATAGCGCTTGGCCGCCACATGCAACCGGCCCGCCTCGACCACCTCGTCCACGAACAAATGGCGCAACTGGCTCGCGCCAAAGTTCTCGTGCCGAGCGTCCACGCCCTCGTCGGCGACGGTTTCACCGAGGTCGTGGCAGAGGTGACCGTAGTCGTGCAACAGGCAGGCGGCGACCACCACCGGCGCCTCGTTCGCGCGCTGCGCGAAAGTGGCGCATTGCAGCGCGTGCTCCAACTCGCTGACCGATTCGCCGTAATGGCGATGCCCGCGCTCCCGGTAGAGGTTGATCACGTCGTCCAAGGATTGGGGCGGTCTCATGCTCGGGATGTTACCCCGGGCGCCCGCTCAGGCAAGGCTGGGGAACGATGGCGCGTAAAAGTCACATCCGCCACACGCGCGCCTAGTCGTCACTCATTGGTTTGTCTTGCCAACGGAAGCCCTTGCGCAACGCCTCTCGAGAGGCCGTCCGAATATCCGGCTCCCTCGGGCGGAAATAACGCTTGGCCGCGCCATCCAACCGCGCCGGGCGTAAAACTGCGGCGCTTCCGCCTCAGCTTTGCGGATAAAACGGCCATTCTTTGCGCGGCCGGCCCAAGGCCTCTTGGCCATCCGCCTCGGGGTGCGGTCCAGCGCGCGACGCTCCTCCACGAGCGCGCCCGGTCCCGCCGCCTTGAGGGAATGATAGGTCTTTTCGGCCGCGTCATAATGCTCGGGCGCGCCGACCACGGCGAACTTGCGCGTGAAGGCGATTTCAATCGCACTTACACATTTAAGTTCCGCCCGCGAATCCTTTCATAAGCCAGCCCGGCGACGGCCCCGAGTGGAAAACTTAAGGGTCCGGTGAAAAAAATCCCGAGCAGCGGACCTTGGTTCGCCTGCGGTTTCAGCATCATCGGACCGAGAAATCCCAGCGCGAAGCCGATGGCGAAAAAGATCAGTCCGCCCGCGACCGCATATTTCATCCGGCGCCGGCTCGCCGCGTTGCCACCCAGCAGCGCAAACCACCCGCCCAGAAACGCCAGCGTGGCCGACACCACTCCGAAGGTGAAATTCAACCAGTCAAAGGGAAAGACGAGTTGGACAACCAGGATCTTCACCGCGAAGGGCGTGAGATAGACCAGTGTCACCAGCCCCGCGGCGACGCGGGAAAGTGTCAGAAACCAGGGCTGGCTCATGGGTTCTTATCGGCCGGGGCCGGCGCGCGCATGAGGGTTGCAAAGATTTCGGCGGGCGGAGCTTGCCTTTGCCCCGCCGCCCCTATCCAATGCTGTCCCCCCCAAAAACCATTCATGAAACAAACACTTTTGCTCGCCGGTGCTTGCGCGCTGGCCATCCCGATTGCGCGCGCGCAAAACTTTTTTGTCAACAACATCAACACCGGCACGATCCAGATATTCGACGCGGCCGGCGGAAGCCACGGGTCATTCCCCAGCATTATCGATCTCCCGAACGGCCTGGCCTTCGACTCTCACGGCGACCTCTACGTGAGCGGCACCTACGGCGGCTTCGGCGGCACGCCCGGCGTTCAGAAGCTCAGCTCGACGGGCGCCAACCTGGGTGTTTTCGCCAACACCGGCCTCCTCTTCCCGCAGCAAATGATTTTTGACTCCGGGGGCAATCTTTACGTGGGCAGCGCGCATGCCGTGCGCCGGTTTGGGCCCGCCGGGACGGACTTGGGGGATTTCGCGACCATTGAAAATGCCACAGGCCTGGCTTTCGATTCAACCGGCAACCTCTACGTGGCCTCGGTCACCGGCACGGCCATCGAGAAGTTCAGCCCCGCCGGCGTGGATTTGGGCGCGTTCGTGAATGGAGGCGTGTTGAGCGGGGCCGCCGGCCTGGCGTTTGATCCGGGCGGGAACTTGCTGGTCGCCAACTCCACCGCGGACAATGTGCTGAAATACGATTCGACCGGGGTTTTTGTGACGAGCTTCGCGAGCGGGGGCGACCGGCCCTACGGGCTCTCATTTGACACGCAGGGCAACTTGCTCGTCGCGAACTTTACGGACGACAAAATCACCGTGTTCAATTCCAGCCTCAGCCTCATCAACACCATCACCACCGGATCCGATCCCTCGTTTATTGCCGTGCAAGTGCCGGAACCGGAAATGCTCGCGGAGGGCGTGGCCACAGGCTTGATGGCCTTCGCCCTGGCGCGGCGCCGCAAGCGCTAAACCAATGCCTTCACCGCGATGTCGCGGCGGAACTGCGCCCCCTCGAAGTGAATCTTCTCCACCGCCGCGTAGGCGTTGGACCGCGCCTGTGCCAGGGTTGGCGCCCAGGCCGTGACCCCCAGCACGCGACCGCCATTGGTCACGATGTCGTTCCCCGCGCGCGCTGTTCCCGCGTGGAACACCTTCGTGTGCGGCAATTGATCGGCCTCCGCGACGCCGGTGATCGCCTTGCCCTTCGGATAATTCCCCGGATAACCGCCGGACGCCATCACCACACAGACCGAGGCCAGCTTGCTCCACTTCAGTTCCATGCGGTCCAGCGTTCCCTCCACGCTCGCGTCCAGCAGCTCCACCAGGTCACTCTCCAGGCGCGTCAAATAAACCTGC
>CAZMLP010000106.1:0-2838 GCA_964566745.1 uncultured Verrucomicrobiota bacterium
GTTCCGTCGGGGCCCGCATTGGCGGTGGCGGGTGGGGCGCAGCTAGTGATCACGGGAGGCGTCACGTCGCCTGCGGAGACCTCAATCGTAGTGTCGCACGTGGCCGGATTGCCCGCCGCGTCCTTGACGGTGAAGGTCACAGGCGTCACACCAAGATTGATGGCGGCTCCCGCCGCCGGACTTTGTGTGATTACCAATGAACCGGTCGGTGTAACATTGTCCGTGACCACCAATTGGGCAGTCAAATCCGGCATGGTTGCGCCCGTGTTGGACGTGGGGGAGATTCTCACCGGCGCGACGCACGAGGAGATGACCGGCGGCGTTTTGTCCGCCACTGTGACCTTGGCAACGCAAGTCGCGGGGTTGCCGGCACTGTCACGAACTGTAATTGTCACATTTTGAACGCCCACGCCAACCGAGGTGCCCGCCGCCGGGTCTTGGGTGACGACCAGCGCGTTGGCGGGTGTGCATCCGTCAGTCGCCGTTACTTGGCCGCGCAGGTCGGGAATCGACGCGTTGCCCGTGATAGCGTCTGCGTCCAGGGTAACGTTGCCCGCGCATTGGGTGATCGTCGGCGGAGTTGTGTCCGTGCTGGTGACTGTGACTTGCGTCTGACAGGACTGGTCGTGTGCTCCCAAACCATCAGAGACGAGGCAGGTCACTTGGGCGCTGCCGGGCGGAAAATTGTAGGCCAGGGAGACCGTCGCGCTGGTGATCCCGGGGGTGCCAGCCGGGACCGTCTCAGTTTTGACTTGGGAACCGTTCACCAGCCAGGTCACAGACAGCTTGCCGCCATCCTGGTCCGACACCGTGGTGCTCAGTGTGACCGCCGCTCCGCTGGGCTGGGCGCAATCCACCGTAACCGGGCTCGGGCATTGCACTTGGGGAGCATTATCGTTCGGCGGAGGCGGGGGTGGAGGAGGCGCGATCGGCAGCACGGCCACCGCCACCACCAGGCTCATGCAATCGTTCGCCAGGCCCGTGCTCAACTGAAGGTTGTTGACTCCGGGCAACATTGCCCCGCTGATATCCCATGTGCTGACATCCCACATGCTGCCCGCGTTGCCGTTAAAGATTTCGCCAGCCGCGGCCAGAGTGTAATTTTGAATAGGCGCGGGCTCGTTGCGCTGGATCTGCAACGAGGCATCATCATAGAAAACTCCTCGCGCCCGGTCCGACTGCTGCGCATCCGAGACGTGCAATTGCAAGTACGCCGGTTGTGATTCCGTATAATTCAGGCCGGCGAGGGTCACTGACCAGCCGGGCCCGTCATAAAGATTGTTCGCATTCGAGTCGTTCCCGTCAAAAACATAGACGTCGCTGTTGTTGGCGGAATTACCGTCGTCATAGAAAATCAGCAACGAGGCGCCGTTCACGGACTGGCCCAAGGGCGCGCCGATGGCCAGCGAGTAATTGCCGTTGCCCGTGACCAAAGAGGTGACATCCGCGCGGAATGCCAGGCTTTGCTCATAACTCACGGGGTCAATCCAGCAGTTGGGGCCGGAAAGGCCCATACTTGCCCCGGAGACGGACTGGCCATTGAGGGTCGCCTGGCCGGGAATGGAATCATCGGCCCCGTTCAAGGAGCCATGCCAATAAAGATAAGCATGCGTGATCGTGCCATTGACCCCGGAGATAAAAAAGGTCCCGGTCCCTCCCGTGTCGCGCAGGCCACCCACAGCGATCGTGGCGTAATCGGTGTTGTTGACCACCAAGAACTGGCTCAGCGGGGACGCCTGCAGGCAGACAGTCAAAAAGGCGAGACACGCGGCAACGAAAGTCCCTGGCATTACGGCTCTTAACTTCATAGTTGGGATTTCTCTGATGAGCAGTTTTACGACTTACAGCCTCTGTCATTGTACGCCAATGTCCATGATAGAGCGGGTAACTGATACCACACTTTTGCGACACTGCAAGGGACCTTCTCAAATTCGAGAAGCTTTTCTTCGGGAAGGCAAGATTCTTGCTGGTTTCGGTGGAACACTGGAAAAATCCGCACCCTTTGGCCCCAAGGAAGCCGGTGGCGAAGCTTCCCTTCCGGGCAGCGGGACTACCCTCGGCCACCGCCTTTGGCGCCCTCACCAAAGGGTTTCCTAAATGGCGTGATTCAAAACACACCAGTTTTTAAACCGCCCTCTTTCTAGCTTTCCGGGCCGTTGGACGAGGCGTCGAACGGTGCATGGCCCTGCGGACAGCCGAGTTTGGTGACGTTGTTGCCGGTGGCCGCGTTCGCGGCGCAAACTTGTGACCGGCTACCATCTTTTCGACCGCAATTGATGCGGTGCGTCCGGCTCGGCGCAAGGATCATTCGGTCCTCCGGAGACCGCGCAATCTCTTATGGCTATTGGGTCGAAAACCGAGGCGAAAGTCTCGCAGTTACTTGATCTGGACCACAATTCCACTACCGCGCATCTCATCTGCCTTGGTTGGCTTGGGGCCTTTGTTTGCAAGTCGTATCCGAAAGGGGACCCGCTCAACAACCCGCAGAAGCATACGAATCTCTTTTGAAGGTGCATTTGTAAGTAATTGACGACCAATTGATAATATGAATGAAATCGAACCCTCGTCTCTCTGGGGATAACGGAGTAAATACTGGTTTCATTTTTGATAGAAGTTCGCGGGCGAGCCTTAACAATCCGGGGTCACTCAGTCGGCGGTTATGACCGTGAACCGGTAGCGCACTATTGTCGCTTAGCCCACTTTCGGTCCGAGGCATCCATGCCGTTTTTCGGAAATGGTCTGTTTTCAGCGGGGATTGCTGCTTCACTGCATGTCGTTTTATTTAGGCGGAAGGGCGCTCACGCTATGGGAAATCCACCATCGCCACCGCGAAGGCCG
>CAZMLP010000107.1:0-8404 GCA_964566745.1 uncultured Verrucomicrobiota bacterium
CCGCACGCCTCGCCACCTTCACACTGACTGGTCCGCTGGTGGAGGCGCCAGCGTGGTTGGCCACAATTGCCTGATAAAGGCCAATATCCTCAATCCTCGCGGCGGGAATCGCGAGGGTTTGATTTGTGGCCCCCTTGATGATCTGCCTGTCATGTTGCCATTGGAAGTTTGTTGGTGTCGCACTCGCCGCGGTGACAGATAGCGAGACACTGCCGCCGCGCAGAACGGTCCGGTCGGCCGAGATGCTGGAGATTCGCGGCGGACTGGGCGGGTATTCCATTTTCAACCTGACCAGGTTGGTGCATCGTTGCCCGTCAAATTCATCGAAGCGACCAGCCACGATAACGTCGCCACCGCGTTCCACGACTAACGAACTGCCGTAGCCGACCGGCCCCGACCGACGTTTTGGAAACGTGGAATCTCGGCTCCCATCGGAGTTGAGGCGGTAGATGCCAAAGTAGGTATTTGTGTTTGGGGAACCCAGTCCGGAATTTTGATCCAAAACCAGAATCTTGTCGTTCAAATCCACCGCAATGTTACTAACCGGTACAGTGTCCAATGCCGGGTGGAACGCGGTTTCTGCATTTCCTTCAGGAGAGAACCGAAGAATGGCCCCATTGGTCGCGACCAAGGTCCGCCCGTCGCTCTGCTGGATTCGCGGGGAGGGAAAGGAATCCCACTCCGGGCCATAATTTGCGTTATAACTTCCATCCGGCCACAAAACGACCCCGTTCTTCCAATGGAAATTAAGCCACAATCCTTGATCGACGGGATAGTTGAGGGGATGACCGTCTATAGACCTAATCAAGCCGGTCGCCAATATCATGCCCATCCAGTTGACCCGAACCGAATCAATCCCTTCCGAGCAGAATTCTCCAAAACAGAAGCCGTATTTTCCCCCGAAACCCGTGTCCAATGTCCCGTCTGGATTGAGCCGGACCAAATCGTGCCGGTCATCGTTGTTCACCTGCCAAAAATACCCGGCCACCAGAATTCTGCCATCAGCTTGCAGGGCAATCGACCGCACTTCGCCCTTGATTCCGCTGCCGAAATTCAGGGCAAAGTCCGCATCCAGCGAGCCGTCCACATTCAGTCGGCAAAGGGTGTAGTTGGTCGAGGTGCCGTTGGACGAGCGAACACCGCCGTCCACCAGTAACTTGCCGTCAGGTTGCAGGCTCAATATCCGATAAAAATAAGCCAGGGGAGGCTGATAGGTGGGATCCACTCGGCCCGTTTGATTCGCGGGGTCTTGGGCCGCCGCCCGGCGGGCCGGCAAAAGGACCAGAAACACGAGCCAGAGTTTGCCAAGCCTGGCCAGCATGGAACTGCGCAAGTCGAATCGCATGGATTGCCCTTTCCGCCACACCTTTCACCACTGGAAGCCTTTTGGCTTGCGTCCTTTAAACAGCATCTTTGTTGCCAACCCTTTCCCTCGTCGGGAACGCCTTTCAAATGAATTCTGACTCAAAACAACTCAAGTTGTCCTCAACTAAGAGGCTTTAATTACCTTGAACGCCCTTTATTTTGATGGTTTTGCCTTTCCCATTGCCGAGTGTGAAGATGACAAAAGCTCCAAACCCCAATCCCCTCTGGCCCGCTCCGGTCTTGTGGTTTGATCCACCTTGATTCTCCATGGTTTGAAAGAAAACGCAGGGACGCAGAGGAGGAAATTTGGAGCAGGAGGAGCGCTTGATTGACCTTGAATGGGCCACCGGGCGCCGCGGGTGGGCGTCCCTGATTTTCCGCCACTGGCATGTGCCATCTCGTTCGCAATGAGATTCCATTGAGGATCGGATGCGGCGCCTCCAACTCCGCCCCGCCAACCGGCGTTCCCGGACGGCCCGGCGAGTCGTTCCCGGCTTTGCCATCCCCGTTTTCCCTCCCGGTCATTCCGCCATTCCTCTCGATCTTCACTGGAGTAAGATAACTTACCCAACCGGAAGTCGCCAGGAAAAAAGCCCGCGCCGTTCCGGTTTGACAATTTGGGCCCCCCACCCAATATGCCTTGTATCCGGGAGAACTTTGCACAGACGTGAGAACTCACGGCAAACCGCGCCTGAAAAGACTGGAGTTATGATTCCACGTGCCCGCGCCATTCGCGGCCAGGCCGGTTTTTCACAGGTCGCCGCCCTCCCGTCCGTAGCCCCCGGCTCATCCGTCTTCTCCTTCGCTCCTCAACGCGCATTTACCTTAATCGAGCTTTTGGTCGTGATCGCAATCCTCGCGATCCTGGCAGGGTTGTTATTGCCCGCCTTGAGCCGGGCGAAGTCAGAGGCGCGTCGCGTCCAGTGCGCCAATCATCTGCGCCAAATGGGCATGGCCATGCGGATGTACGTGAACGACACCGGTTACTATCCATTTATTGGCCCGGCCTTTCTGAGTTGGTACGATGAGTTGGCCCCTTATTCCCCTTTTGCGTGGGAAGACCGTAAATACCATTGCCCAGCTTACCCTGGAATAATCAGTTCGAACTCCCATTTCGGCAGCTACGCCTACAACCACGTTGGGACCGGTAAAAATACAGGCCTTGCATGGGATACAGTATATGGCGCGGATTCCACAAAAGCCGTTCAGGTTCCTGTTATAGAGTCGGCCGTAATAGCCCCGTCCTCGCTTTACGCCTTGGCGGACACGAGAATCATTAAGGGCCTCCCCGTTTCGCCTTATTATGTAGGATATCACGTAATTGGGCCTTACACCAACGGCTTTCAGGGGGAGTTTTTCAGGACACGGCACGGTCCTGGCTTCAACACGGTCTTTTGCGATGACCACGTTGAATTGGTGAGGTGGCAGGTATTTCTTGGGGACATCAATCGGGACGCGCAGCAAATATCCTTGCACTGGAATCGTGACCAGCAAGTGCATTGAAATTACCCTGTGCAGGTACCAATGGAGTTCCACTCAAGTGGCGTTCCGGTGCTCCTTTTAAACGCGAGGCTGCGTCGGCTCTAGCTCGAAATGGTTTCCAAAATAGGTGTTCAACGCCTCAATTTTATTTGCGGCCCCCAATTTTCCGTAAATGTTATGCAAGTGCTGCCTGACGGTCAGCGTGCTGATTTGGAGCCGTGCGGCGATCTCTTTGTACTGAAGTCCTTGTCGGAGACAGACTAAGACTTCGCGTTCCCGCGATGTTATCGCGAATTTTACGAAATCTTGGGGCTATTGCTGTGACGAGTTTTCCGTCTTTGGTTTGGCTGTCCCCTTCGGCATTGGAACTCCGTCCCCTCTAATTGCGAGAAGCAAAGAGTACTTGGTGGTGATCGCTGCCATCTTAATTCAGAGCGGGACGTGAGCAAGGAGACCTTGCCGGGTCGAAACAACATGGGTGAGGAATCAAAGCAGCGAAAGGGCCGGGCTTTTCAGGCTTTCACTTTGATCGAATTATTGGTGGTCATTGCCATAATTGCCATCCTCGCCGGCATGTTGCTGCCAGCCTTGGCCAAGGGGAAAACCGCCGCCCAATCAACCAAATGCCGGAGCAACCTGAGACAATTGGGTGTCGCGCTGCAAATGTTCGTGAACGAAAACACATTTTATCCTCCCGAACGCGCAATGTCCGATCCGCTCACAGGAGCCGATCGTTACTGGTGTGATGAACTTCAATCCTTTCACGGCTTGTCCTGGACGAACCGGGATTATCATTGCCCGGCCTACCGGTGGAAAATCGAAAAGCCACCTCGCGGAAGCATGCTCGGCAGCTATGCGCTAAACGCCTTCGGCACAGGTGATGATCCCTCGTTTGGTCCCGGCGCCGCCCCCAACAAAACCGTCGGTTTGGGTCTCAGCAAATCCAGCGCCATCGGGGCCGTCTCGCCGGGCGGGCCGGGATTTGTGCATGAAGGCGAAGTCCGGGTGCCCAGCGACACGTTCGCCATTTGTGACGCCAGAATTTGGACTCCGGTCGGAAACGGTGGTTTTTTTTACATGCTAGTCGGCCCGCGCAAGCCGGAGCTTCAGGAGGAGCGGCATGGCCGGGCTTATAATTTCCTTTTCGCGGACATTCACGTTGCCTTGGTCAAGCGCTCTTACTTTCTGGATCCACACAAAAGCGCCTTGAATTGGAACCGGGATCATGAGTTGCACGAGGACACTTGGGCCAGGGACATGGCGCCTCCTTATCAATAAGGCACCGGAGACGGCCAATCGTCTTCACCAGCGGAAGAAGCGATACGGGTCATCCCACTCCTCCGCTTGATCAAGGTAGAAGCCGTCCTCCCAACGCTTGTCGATCGCGCTCGCCGGCTGGTGAAAGCGGTTGAGCAACGGTGTTGGAATCGCGCCCCCCGCGTTCGCCAGCAACCGGTTGAGCAGAACGGACGTCCGGCGAAACGTGCGGCGGAGGTTGGCCGTCTGGCCTTGGAATTGCCACGGCGGCATCTGGTCGAAAACCACGTTTGCGGCGGTTGCTTTCGCCAGCACCCCGTCCCCAAGCATATCCGCCCCGCCCGCCACCAGCGGCAACTCGCGCACGTCAGGGTTATGAACTTCCGCCGGACTGACACTGGCCAGAGGAGAGTCCGCCGTTGGCGCGTCAAAGTAGGACGAGATGTGCTCGACCGTGTTCAGCGCCGCGCCCAGTGGACGAAGGACAGCCGTGTCGTTTTGCGTCAAACCCGCCGTCACTACGCGTCCGCCCGCTTTGACAAAATTGTCGTAACTCTGCGAATGGCTCTCCAGCAGCTTGCCGCCACCCGGGCCAAGCACAAGCACCTCATTGGTTCGAGGCGAGCCAGCCTCCAGCCCGCGCGGGTTCAGTCCCGTGGACTGCAACCATTGCCTTCCCTCCGCGCTGCCAGCGTACACAACGTCCCGGCGCGGCGACGGTTTCCACGCCGCGAGGTGGCGCAGGAGGTTCCCAAGCAAAGCACGCGCCGCCGGATCGCTCTCGCTGCGGCCGGTCACATCCAGTTGGCAGAACAGCACCATCCCCCGCCCCTCGTGATACTCCAGCAACGGGCTGTATTGGAGGCTGAAGCCGCCGTCGATGACAGGCAGGAAGTCGCCGCGCGCCGGTTTTTCAATCAACACCGACGCGACATTCCCGCGAGTGCCGCAACGCCACACCCGCGTCACCGGGATGCCGGCCCACTGGATCGTCGGGCCATAACGAGGACGCATCTGATATTTCAATTGCGGCGGCAAAATCGTGGCCGCCCCGCGCCAGTCGTGCAAATTTTCCAACCGAATTCCCGCCAGGGCCGGATGATCCGGCACACGCGCGAACACTTGCCTCAATCCGCGCTCCTGCACGCGGAACCCAAACCGCTTCTCCAGCACGTCCGCCGTTTGCTCGAACATCAACACCTTGAGACCGTCTCGCACTCGCGCGATGTCTGGAGCCGCGCCGTCCGGCGTCAGCGCCGCCTTGCCGACCACCAGGACATCATATCCCGCGAGGTCCGCGTTCGCTCCGACTGCATCGCCGCCCACGCCAAATTTGGCCAATTCCGCCGTCGTCTCGCCTTTGGGATCAAACACCGCGATCCGCCCGGGCTTCATCATCCCGACAGAAGCGGGAGGTGACATCACGTCGAAACCAAAACGGTCCTCCTGGGTCTCACCCGTGCTGAACTTTGCAATCAGGCGAATCTCCCGCCGTCCGATCACCAACGTGTCCGGCAACGCTATCCGCACCTGAACTCGCGCCTGTTCACCCGCCGCCAGCGTGACTTTCTGTTTCCCCGAGACCGCGCGCGGCAGGTCGCAGGACCAATCCACCTCGCAGGTCACCTTCGCTCGCGAGTTGTTGATCACGATGATTTGCTTCTCAACGACCTCGCCCGGCAGGAGATTATGGTCCTTGCTGGTGAAGGCCGACGGCTTTCCAGCGATGCAGGCCAAGAGCGGTCGATTGTTGCGAATTAGCGCCTCGGCGGCGGGTGTCGCGATCCAGTCCTCGCGCTCGAAGGCGGTGTCCATGCGCTCGAATTGCTGGTCAAGAAAGTCGGGGCTAAATCCCGGCCGCTGGAGATTGTCCCAATCCACCGGAAGGTCCTTGCGGCGACGGTCCACCCCCTCGCGCAGTTTCCAGAAGTGCTCGTACTCCCACGGCGAGGTTCCCGAGACTCCCCACGAGCGAAAAGAGCGCCAGTTGTCCGTGATGTATCTGGCAAAGACAGGATAGCGCTCGGCGAATCGATCCGAGCCAACTTGGTTCGGATAATCCCAGCGATGCCAGGTGTTCCCGGCGCGAAATTGTTTGGCCTCCCAGCGAAGATCCTGTTTAAGCGGCTCGCTGATTTGGTAGGCGCGGTCGCCAAAAAACTCCGCGTTCCACTCGGCCAGGCAAAATTCCCACGGCACTTTGGCGCTGCCCCACTCGCGCTGGCCCTGATACCAGCCGCGATACATCGTCCAATCCCAGGTGAAAGGCGCGCCGTACTCGCACGTGAAAACCGGCTTGATTCCATTCGTGGCCCAATGCCCGAACCAGTCATCGAGTTCCTGGGACGGCGCGAAGTTCGGGTAGAAATTGCTGTCGTGCATCACGCCCAGGCTGCCCGAGGCGTGGTGATAGACGATCCGTCGCGGATCAAGCCGGCGCACAATCGTCTCCGCCCGCGTTGCGAGCTTCACGTTGCGCGCGGCCCATTGGTCCCGCTCGTCATGAATGCCGTCGATCATCTCGGGATTCATGTCCTCCTCGTAACCGGTGGCGTTGTGGCTCATCACGTGCATCACGACCGACGGATGATTCCCTGCCACGCCCGTATAGAAGGCCGCGTGACGCGCATAGCCATTGGTCTCGTCCGCGCCGGGCGCGTTCCACTCGTAATGGCTGAAATGCGGCTGGGTCAGTCCGACCAGCATACCCGCATCGTCCGCCGCGCGCAGAATCTCCGCGTAACTCAGGTGCGCGCCCGGCTCGCAGCCATAGTTGTGCGCATAGACATAATTGATTCCAAAACTTTTCAGCCGCGCCAGGCTCTCGCGCGTCGCGGCGTAGGTGGCCAGCGAGGCGCCCACCAGCGCGTTGTCAAGCGGGACCGCCGAGAGAAAGAGGCGCGAGCCATTCAGGTAAAAATCGCGACCGTCGATCCAAAACTCGCGAAAGCCAAAGCGTTGGGTCCAGGCCGTGTCGAGGATTTTGCCGCGGTCATCCTCCAAGGAAAGGGACAGCTCGTGAACGTTTTGCGGCGTGTGAAGATCCCACAGATCCTTTGGCATCCATTTTTCGCCAAGCGTGGTTTCGCCATCCTTGAGATCGGCGCCATGAAAGACCGGTCCCGTGAACGACGTTTCCCTGGCGCCATCTTTCGTGATTCTTGCCCGCAACCGGTAAAGGCTCCCGGGCGCCAGGCCGCTGGTCTTCGCGCGAATCGCCAGTTCACGCCTCCGCACGGAGGTGTCCACGTTGACCTCGGTGATTTTCGGTCCGGCTGGCACGCTTGCGAGGAACAGGTCGCCGCACAACCCGCGTCGCGCGACCGTTCCCTTCACCTCGCGCGCCGACGCGCTGTCCGTGTAGGAAAGCATCACACCCTTCAGCGGCAACGCCACGACTAGCAGGCTTAAGCGTTGGGTGACGCCAGGGCGGCACGCGGAGGTAAGGTCCAACTCGCCGCCGGGAAAATGAATCTCCCCCGCCCTCGTGCCATCCACGTAAACCGCCGCGTAGGAATTCAAATACTCCAGGCTAAGCGAAATCTTTCGTCCGGCCCAATTCGCCGGAACCGTGATCTCGCGCTCGTACCATGCCGCGCGAACTTCCGCCAGCTTCGTCCCGTTCCACGCCGGATGCGCGTAGAGCGTTTGCGAGTCCTTCTGCATGTAGTCGGTGATCCCCGGCCAGCAGCCCGGCGCCTTGAAGAAACCCCACTGTCCGCTGGGCACGGTGGTCGCCGTGTTGTTGGCCGGCTGCCATCGCCAAAGCCCATTCACGCAAATTCGCTCCCGTGCCGGTGTGACCTCGCGAAATGCCTTGCTCGCGTCCCACACGACCCGCACGCCGGGCGGCAAATCGACGGCAAAATCATCGGCGCGAAGCGAGGCGGGGAGCAGAACCAGCGCGAAAACCACCAACCAACCGGGGGTCAGGACTTGTCGCGAAATTACCGAATTGTTCATAACCGTGGAACGCGGCGCAAAATTGTCGAGCGGTGATGCCGGTATCTTCCACGTTTGGACCGGATTGGCAATACGGCGCTGAGGCGACTGAGAAGGCGGGGAGTTGGAAATTACGGATTCTGCGACTGGGTGACGGGATCCAAATTAATCCCTGGAATCCCGCTCGATGGCACAACGGTTTTGGCGTTGGTCAGCGCAATGGAGGGAGTCCACTTTAACCATTTGTCCTCCGGCTTCTCGTGAAGCGGAAATACTGTTCCCGGTTGCGCGGGGGGGCCGGGATCATTTGGCGTCGCAAAAGAGAGGCCGCCGATGATAAGGGATTTGAAATTCTCCG